>CAYZQZ010000038.1:0-17620 GCA_964480235.1 uncultured Reyranella sp.
GGCGGTGTCCGACGTCAGTCTGACCGTCGGCAAGGGCGAGACACTGGGACTGGTCGGCGAGTCCGGTTGCGGCAAGTCCACGCTGGGCCGGGCCGTTCTGCAGCTGCGCAAGCCGACCTCGGGTAAGGTGACCTTCGACGGAACGGAGCTGACCGGCCTCGCACCTGAGGCGATGCGCCTGATGCGCCGGCGCCTGCAGCTGATCTTTCAGGACCCGATCGCTTCGCTCAATCCACGTCGCTGCATCGGCGACATCATCGCCGAGCCGCTGATCATCGCCGGCGTCAAGGACAAGGCCGAGCGCGACAGGAAGGTGCGTGAAGTCATGGTCGCGGTCGGCCTCGATCCGGACAATGCGATCGGCCGCCTGCCGCACGAATTCTCAGGCGGCCAGTGCCAGCGCATCTCGATCGCGCGCGCCCTGATCCTGGAGCCCGAGCTGGTGATCTGCGACGAGCCGGTGTCGGCACTCGACGTTTCGATTCGCGCCCAGATCCTCAACCTGCTCGAGGAAATGAAGCGGCGCTACGGCCTCACCCTGCTGTTCATCGCCCACGACCTCGCGGTGGTGAAGGCGGTCAGCGACCGCATCGCGGTGATGTATCTCGGCAAGCTGTGCGAGCTGTCGTTGACTGAACAGCTCTTCAAGCAGCCGGCACATCCCTATACCGCGCTGCTGCTCGAGGCGATCCCGGTGCCCGACCCCACCGTGAAGCCCGCGACCAACGTTGCCACCGGCGAGCCGCCGTCGCCGCTCGATCCGCCGTCGGGCTGCCGCTTCCGTACGCGCTGTCCGCGGGCCGACGCGCAATGTGCGGCCGAAGTGCCGGCTTTGCGCGAAGTGGCGCCGGGTCAGTTCGCCGCCTGCCATCATCCACTGACGGCCTAAAGCTGCCGTCGGTCTGCCTGCGCTCTCGCATGGCGGGTTTTGTTATTTGTTGACAATTTTTCGGACTGCATCGCTAATGAACTCAACGACGAAGCGCTCCCAGAAGGCGCTCATCGGGAGGGGACATTGGACGATCAACCGGCCGACAAGGCTGATGCGCGCGCCGCCGTGCGTCCGGGCAGCATGCCCGGCGGTTCGTCTGCGGGCACCGAGGGTGCACCGCCGATCTGCTCGCTGACGCTGCCGCAGCAGATCGCCGATCATCTCGGCCATCGCATCATGAACGGCGATTACGCCCCGGGCGCGCGCCTCAAGGAAGAGGAGCTGGCCGAGTCCTATGCCGTGAGCCGCGGGCCGGTGCGCGAGGCGTTCCGCCTGCTCGAGCGTCGCGGCTTTGTCGAGATCGTGCCGCGTCACGGCGCCCGCGTGCGCGAGTTCGATCCGGCCGATCTCGCCTCGCTGTTCAGCGTGCGCGCCGTGCTGCTGGGCCTCGCGGCCCGCCAGGCGACGGAACAGGCAAACCCGGACCTTCTGCCGCTGCTCGCCGAGCCGCTGGCGCGGCTCTGCCGGTCGGCGGAAAAAATGGACATCACGCCGCGCGAGCACGCCACAATCGCGGGCGACGCGCAGCGCCTGATCGCGCGCTTCAGCGGCAACAAGCCCCTGCTGCGTGCCATCGAGGAACTGACCAGCCGAGCGTTGTGGCGCATGGCCTGGCGCGACACGCCGCTCGACTTCACGACCAAGGCACGTCGCCAGGCATCGGCGAAGTACTGGACGGACCTCGTGAAGGCAATCAAGGCGGGCGATGCAGTACAGGCCGAGCATATCGCGCGCAGTCTGCAGGAGGCCTCGCGCGATCACATGATTGCGGCCATGGCAGCGCACCGCGTCCTCTCGGTCGCGGCCGACTGAAATGCAGGCCTATCTCATCCGGCGCCTGCTGGCGCTCGTCCCGACGCTGTTCTTCGCCAGCGTCATCGTCTTCGTGACCGTGCGGCTGATTCCCGGTGACATCATCGACCTGATGTTGAGCCAGAACGACATTGGCGCCGCCAAGATGGGCCGCGAGCAACTCGAGAAAACGCTCGGCCTCGACCAGCCGATGTGGCTCCAGTACGGCCGCTGGGTCGGCTCGATCCTGTTCCATGGCGATTTCGGCCGCTCACTGTGGCAGAACACGCCGGTCAGCGAGCAGCTGCTCGCGCGCCTGCCCATTACTTTCGAACTCGGTCTGATGGCGCTGATCGTGGCACTGTCGATCGCCATCCCGATCGGCGTCTACTCCGCGGTACGCCAGGACTCGCGCGGCGATTACGTGGCGCGGTCCTTTTCGATCCTGATGCTGGCGGTGCCGTCATTCTGGATAGGCACCATGGTGATGGTATTCCCGTCGCTGTGGTGGGGCTGGTCGCCGCCCATCCAGTTCACCTCCTTCAGCGCCGATCCGATCAAGAACCTAGCCCAGATGATTACGCCGGCAATCATCCTGGGCTTCGGCCTCTCGGCACTGACCATGCGGCTCACCCGTACGATGATGCTGGAAGTGTTGCGTCAGGATTACATCCGCACTGCCTGGGCCAAGGGCCTGGGCGATACGCTGGTGGTGGCGCGCCATGCGTTGCGCAACGCGCTGATCCCGGTGGTGACCCTGATCGGCTTGCAGGCGCCGCTGCTGATCGGGGGTGCGGTCATCATGGAGCAGATCTTCGTCATTCCCGGCATGGGCCTGCTGCTGCTCGACGCTGTGAGCCAGCGCGACTATCCGATCATCACCGGCGTGTTCCTGATCGTCGGCGTCGCCGTGATGTTCATCAACCTGATCGTTGATCTGAGCTACGGCCTGCTCGATCCCAAGGTGAGGTACCGCTGATGGCTTCCGTAGCCGACACTGCGGTCAGCCTGACGCCGCGCCGCAAGCGTGGCCCGGTCCTGCACTTCATCGGCAGGCTGTTCCGCGAGAAGCCGCTCGGCGCGATCTGCGCCATCATCTTCATCCTTTTCCTGTTCTGCGGCATCTTCGCCGACTTTCTCGCGCCCTACGGCTACAACAAGATCAGCCCGCTCAACCGGCTGAAACCGCCATCCTGGGCATTCCCGTTCGGCACCGACAATCTCGGCCGAGACATGCTCTCGCGCTGCCTCTATGGCGCGCAACTCTCGGTGATCATCGGCTTCTGCGCTGCCGGCATCGCCACCTTCATATCGGTCGTGCTGGGCATCGTTTCGGGCTATACCGGCGGCAAGTTCGATCTTGTCCTGCAGCGCTTCGTCGATGCTTGGATGAGCTTCCCCGATCTGATCATCCTGATCGTCGTGGTCTCGGTGGTCGGGCCCGGCATGCCGCAAATCATCGTCACATTGGGCCTGCTGCTCGGCATCGCGGGCTCGCGCATCGTGCGCGGCGCCGTGGTCTCGGTACGGGAGAACATGTATGTCCACGCCGCGCAATCGACCGGCGCTTCGACCTTCCGAATCCTGTGGCGCCATATCCTGCCCAACGTCATGGCGCCGGTGATCGTGCTCTTCACGACCCGCGTCGGCACGGTGATCCTGGCCGAATCCGGCCTGTCGTTCCTGGGCCTCGGCGTGCCGCCGCCGGCGCCGACCTGGGGCGGCCTGCTGTCGGGCAGCGGACGCACTTTCATGCTGCAGGGGCCCTGGCTCGCCCTGGCGCCGGGTCTCTGCCTGACGATCGTCGTCTACGCCACCAACATGTTCGGCGACGCGCTGCGTGATCTGCTCGATCCGCGCATGCGCGGATCGCGCTAACGCAAGAAGACAAGGGAGGAAAGCCATGAAGAAGATGAAAGCGGCATTGCTGGGTGCAGCCTTCGGGCTCGGCGCTCTCGGCATCGGAATATCGGCGGCGCAGGCGCAGCAGGCGCCGGCCAAACCGCAGTATGGCGGCGCGCTGGAGATCGGCACGGTCTATGTGACGCTGTCGGCCTTGTCGTTCGATCCGGCCGACTGGAACTGGAAACTGAACCACGACACCGGCCTGGTTTACGAGCAGCTGTTCGCCGCCGACCTGACCAAGAGCAAGCAGTATGGCGGCACCCATCCGTTCTACGCCGATGCCTGGCTGCCGTCCGACGCGATCCGCGGCGAGCTCGCCGAGAGCTGGGGCTGGGATCCCGCCAACCCGTTGCGCATGGTGATCAAGCTGCGCAAGGGAGTGATGTTTCCCGCCAAGCCGGGCGTCATGGAAGCGCGCGAATTCGTGGCCGACGACGTGGTGTTCGCCTTCACTCGCCTCAGCACCAGTCCGAAGAAGATCGCGGGCTATTTCGATCACGTCGAGAAGGTCGAGGCGGTCGACAAGCACACCGTCTCCTTCACCTTCAAGTACTTCAACGCCGAGTGGGATTATCGCTTCGGATGGGGCTATTACTCGACGATCACCCCCAAGGAAGTGGCGGACGCCGGCGCGACCAACTGGAAGAACGTCAACGGCACGGGCCCTTACATGCTCAGCGACTTCGTGCAGGGCAGCTCCAATACCTATACCAAGAATCCGAACTACTGGGACAAGGTCACGATCGGCGGGACCGAATACAAGCTGCCGTTCGTCGACAAGATCACCTACCGCACCATCAAGGACGAGGCGACGTTCCTCACCGCGCTGCGCACCGGCAAGCTCGACATGCTGGAGGCAATCCGTTGGAGCGCCGCCGACGACCTCAAGAAGCAGGTGCCGCAACTCCAGTGGTCGAAGTGGCTCAACATGTCGGGCACATTCCTGGCGATGCGCGTCGACACCAAGCCGTTCGACGACATCCGCGTACGCCAAGCGCTCAACCTCGCGGTCAACAAGCAGGAGATCGTGAAGGCCTACTACGGCGGCAACGCGGAGCTGTTCGCCTACCCCCAGCATCCCGACTATGTCGGCTACTTCGAGCCGCTCGACGCGATGCCGGCCTCGATCAAGGAGCTCTATACCTACAATCCGGAGAAGGCCAAGAAGCTGCTTGCCGAGGCGGGCTTCCCGAAGGGCTTCTCCTTCAAGGTCCAGGTCTGCTCGTGCAGCCCCGATCACATGGATCTGCTGCCGCTGGTCGCCGCCTACCTCGAGCAGGTCGGCGTGAAGCTCGAGATCCAGCCGATGGAGTATGCCGCGTTCCTGTCGGCGATGACGACCAAGACCAACGCGCCGGGATACATGATGAACAACGGCCACACGAACCCGACGACGTCGATCCGCAAGAGCTTCGTCACCAAGGAAGTGTGGAACCCCTCGCAGTACAGCGATCCGGCACTCGATAAGAAGGTCGCCGACATGTACCTCGAGCGCGACGAGGGTAAGCGCCAGCAGCTCGTGAAGGAGCTGACGCGCGAGATCCTGGAGAAGGCCCCGTACATCTGGTTGCCGACGCCCTATGTCTTTACCGCGTGGTGGCCGTGGGTGAAGGGCTACCAGGGAGAGCTGCGGGCCGGTGCGGTCCGCCCCGGTCCGATCTACTCCCGGCTCTGGATCGACCAGGACCTGAAGAAGAAGATGGGCCACTGAGGAATGGGCGAGCCGCTCCTCAGCGTTCGCAACCTGTCGACCCGCTTTCGCACCGAGCGCGGCACGGTGCGGGCGGTCGACAGCGTGAGCTTCGATGTGGCTCCCGGCGAAACCTTGGCGATCGTGGGCGAATCGGGCTCAGGCAAGAGCGTCACCGCGCTCTCGATCCTGCGCCTGATCCCCGATCCGCCGGGGCGCATCGAATCGGGCGAGATCCTGTTCGAAGGCAAGGACCTGCTGAAGCTCGATGAAGAGTCGATTCGCGCCATTCGCGGCGACCGGATCGCCATGATCTTCCAGGAGCCGATGAGTTCGCTCAACCCGGCGCTCACCGTCGGCCTGCAGGTCGGCGAGCCGGTCAACCTGCATCGCAAGACGCCGTGGGCAAAGGCATTCGAAAAGGCGGCCGAGCTGCTGGGCAAGGTGCGCATTCCCGACGGCAAGAGCCGACTCGCCTCTTATCCTCATCAGTATTCCGGCGGCATGCGCCAGAGGGTGATGATCGCCATGGCACTGGCGTGCCAGCCCCGGCTGATCATCGCCGACGAGCCGACGACGGCGCTCGACGTCACGGTGCAGGCACAGATCCTGGCATTGCTCAAGGAGCTCACGCGCGAGACCAACTCGGCGATGATCCTGATCACCCACGATCTCGGCGTCGTGGCGCGCTACGCCGATCGCGTCGTGGTGATGTATGGCGGCCGCATCGTCGAAACCGCGCCGGCGCGTCAGCTCTACAAGACGCCGCGGCATCCCTATACGCGCGGCCTGATGGCCTCGGTGCCCCGGCTCGACGGCGACACCGAGCGGCCGCTGGTGCCGATCGAAGGCCAGCCGCCCGACCTTGCTTCTTTGCCGCCCGGCTGTGCCTTTGCCGCCCGCTGCAAGGACGCCACCGATAAATGCCGCGACGAGCGGCCTCCGCTGGTCGAGGGTGTACCCGGCCATTTCTCCGCCTGCTGGTTCCATGACCGCCTCGCCGCCTGATCGGGTCCTCCGGGTCAGGGACCTGAAGGTCCATTTTCCGATCACGGCCGGTGTCATCGTGCGGCGCACGGTCGGCACCGTCAAAGCCGTCGATGGCGTGAGCTTCGATGTGGCGCGTGGCGAGACGCTCGGTCTGGTGGGCGAGTCGGGCTGCGGCAAGTCGACCACCGGGCTCGCCGTGCTGCGCATGCTCGATATCACTGCGGGCACCGTCGAGTTCGAGGGCGTCGACATCACCCAGCGCAACCGCTCCGACATGCGGCCGGTGCGCCGGCGCATGCAGATGGTCTACCAGGATCCTTACGGCTCGTTGAACCCGCGCATGAAGGTGGCCGACATCGTGGGCGAGCCGCTGGTCGTGCACGGAATGGCCGACGACAAGGACAAGTATCGCGCGCGGGTCGCCGAGCTCCTGAAGATGGTCGGCCTGCTACCGGACATGGCCGAACGCTATCCACACGAGTTCTCCGGCGGCCAGCGTCAGCGCATCGGTATTGCCCGCGCGCTGGCGCTCGAGCCCAGCCTGCTGATCTGCGACGAGCCGGTGTCGGCACTAGACGTGTCGATCCAGGCGCAGGTCGTGAACCTGTTCATGGAGCTGCAGGAGCGGCTGGGGCTGACTTACATCTTCATCGCCCACGATCTCTCGGTGGTGCGCCATATCAGCGACCGTATCGCCGTGATGTATCTCGGCCGCATCGTCGAAATCGCCGACCGGGACCAGCTCTACAAGGATCCGTTGCATCCCTATACGCAGGCGCTGATGGCGGCGGTGCCGATCGCCGATCCCGAACTGGAGGCGCAGCGCGCCCAGCAGATCATTTCAGGCGAGATTCCCAGCGCCTTGCGGCCGCCGCCGGGCTGCCGCTTCCACACGCGGTGCCCCAGGGCGATGGAGATCTGCAAGTCAGCCGATCCGCCGATGAAGCAGCTCGACGACGGCCGCGCCGTCGCCTGCCACCTGCACGTCTGAACTAGATCTTCCCCGAGACGATGCGGGCGCCCAGCGCCCAGCGATGGACCTCGGACGGGCCGTCGTAGATGCGGAAGGCGCGCGCGTCGCGGAAGAAGCGCTCGACCGTCGTGTCGCGCGTGATGCCGAGGCCACCCAGGATCTGCACGCAGCGATCGGCTACGCGAAAGATCGCTTCGGAGCAGATGACCTTCGCCATCGAGCTCTCATTGGCGGCGCGGTGACCCTGGTCGAGCAGCCACGCGGTATGCCAGATCGAGAGGCGCGCCGTGTGCATGTCCATCAGGTTGTCGGCCAGCATGAACGAGACGCCCTCGTGCTCGCCGAGCTTCTTGCCGAACGCGACACGGTTGCGGGCGTAGTCGGCGGCGATGTCCTGCGCGCGCATGGCAACGCCCAGCCAGCGCATGCAGTGGCTGAGCCGCGCCGGCGCCAAGCGTACCTGGGCATAACGGAAGCCCTTGCCAACCTCGCCGAGGACGGCGTCCGCCGGGAGGCGGAGATTCTTGAGTTCGAGGACGCCGTGGCCGCCAGTGAAACTCGAATCCATCGTGTCCAGCGTGCGCTCGATCCGGATCGCGGGATCCGGCAGGTCGGCCAGGAACATGGTGGCGTGGCCATCCATCGGGCCGCCCTCGTTGCGCGCCATGATGATGGCACAGCCCGCACCCTCGGCGCCGGTGATCAGCCACTTGCGGCCATTGATCACCCACTCGTTGCCGTCGAGCCGCGCTGTCGTCGTCATCATGCCGGGGTCGGACCCGGCGCCGCCGGGTTCGGTCATGCAGAAGATCGAGCGGATTTCGCCCGTGGCCATGCGCCTCAGGAAGTGCTGGCGCTGGTCGGGGCGCGCGACGTGGTCGAGGAGATGAATGTTGCCTTCGTCCGGCGAGGCGCAATGGACGGCCATGGGTCCCAGGATCGAATAGCCCGCCGCCTCGAAGACCAGGGCCCGGCCAACCTGATTCAAGGCCCGGCCGCCGAATTCCTTCGACACTTGCGGTGCGAACACGCCGGCCGCCTTGGCGAGGGCGTTCAACTCGAGGCGCAGTTCGTCGGTCGGCCCATGCGATGTCCATCGCGGGTCCGTCTCGTAGGGAATGACCTTGTCGATGACGAAGGCCTTGGTCTTCTCGGCGAGTTCGACGAACTCCGCCGGCGGGGCAAAATTGATATCCATGCCCCGAGACTAATGGAACAGCGAGGGGCGATCAGCCCTTCATGGCGGTGAGATTTCGCACGGCCACGGGGCGGGCCATGCCGCGCAGCTCGCGTTCGCCGAGATCTTCCAGTACGAAGGAGTCCTCGATGGCGGCGGCAAGTCGGCCGCTGGCCAGGATCTGGCCGTCGGCCGCGTCGGCGCAGAGCCGGGCGGCGAGATTGATGACGGCGCCGATGGCGGTGTAGTCGAAGCGATCTTCGAAGCCGATGCGGCCCAGGGTGGCGTGGCCTTGCCGATGCCGAAGCCGAGCTTGTGGCCGCGCTTGGCCCAGACCGGCAGGAGGGCAGACACCGCATCGCGCATTTCGAGCGCGAGCTTGGCGGCGCGGTCGGGCGCATCGGGGCAGGGCAGCGGGTCGTTGAAGAACACCATCATGCCGTCGCCGGTGAAGCGGTCGAGCGTGCCTTCGTACTTGCGAATCAGCGGACCGACCGCGCCATGATACTCGGTGAGGACCTGCATGATGTCCTCCGGCTCGGCGGTCTCCGAGAATCCGGTGAATCCGCGCAGATCGCAAAACATCGCCACGACCTCGCGGCGGTGATTCTCAAGGATCTTCTCGTCACCTGCCGAGACGATTGCCTGGGCGAGCTGCGGCGCGAGGAAGCGGCGCAGCCGGCCGACGCGCTCGAGTTCGTCTACCTGTTCGCGCACCTTGCTCTCGAGGCCCTGGTTCAGCGCCTGCACCTCGTCATGCAGGGCCTTGATCCGCAACATCGCGCGCACGCGGGCGACCAGGGCACCATGATCGATCGGCTTGGTGAGATAATCGTCGCCGCCGGCATCGAGCCCGGCAACCACATCCTTGGGTGTAGCCTTGGCGGTGACCAGAATCACCGGAATGAAGGGCAGCGACTTGTCGGCCTTCATCCGCCGCACGACTTCGAGCCCGTCGATCTTGGGCATCATGATGTCGAGCAGGACGAGATCGGGCGGATCGGCGGCCACCTTGGCCAAGGCCTGCTCGCCATCATTCGCCTCGTCGACATCGTAGCCCAGCGCGCTGAGGCGCATGCGCAGGATCTCGACGTTGTCGGGAACATCGTCGACCACCAGGATACGGGCGGGATCACGCATGGCGGGGAACTCTGGTCAGGCGCCGAGGATCTCGCGCACCTTGGCCAGCATCTGGCGTGGACTGTAGGGTTTGGCGATGTAGCTGTCGCAGCCCGCGGCGCGGGTCTTTTCCTCGTCGCCCGACAGCGCGTAGGAGGTCACGGCCACGATCGGGATGGACTTCAGCGCCGGATCGGCCTTGATGCGTCGCGTCGCCTCGTAGCCGTCCATTACCGGCATCTGGATGTCCATCAGGATCAGGTCGGGCTTGTGCTCGGCCGCCTTCGCGACGCCTTCGGCGCCGTCGTGCGCCTCGACCATCTCGTAGCCCGCCATGCCGAGCAGGTCGCGCAGGATCTGGCGATTGTCCTCGGTATCCTCGACCACGAGTATCTTCTTGCTCATTGCGCGGCTTCCTTCACGGGTGCGGCATTGATCGGCAGGGTGACTTTGAACGTCGATCCCTTGCCGACCTCCGATTCGACGGTGATGCGTCCGCCATGCAGCTCGACGATCTTGCGCGAGATCGAGAGGCCGAGGCCCGTGCCCCCCTTCTTGCGCGTGCTGGTGTTGTCGACCTGCTGAAACTCCTCGAAGATCTTGGCCTGGTCGGCCGGTGCAATTCCGGGACCGGTGTCGACCACCGAGATCTCGAAATTGTCGTCGGCGCGGACGGCGCGGATTTCCACTTTGCCTTCGTCGGTAAACTTGATGGCGTTACCGACCAGGTTCAGCAGGACTTGCGCCAACCGGCGCGAATCGGCCACCCCTCGCGGCAGTCCGGCGGCGACGTTGGCTTCCAGCTTCAGCTTCTTGGCATTGGCGAGCGATTCGGTGGCCGACATTACTGTCGCCACCATGTCGGCGACGCTGTAGTCCTCGGCGGCCAGGACGAGCTGGCCGGCCTCGATCTTGGAAAGGTCGAGCACGTCGTTGATCAGGCCGAGCAGATGGCGACCGTTGCTCTGCACGCGCTCGAGCACGCCCGTCGCCTTTTCCGGCAGATTGCCGTACAGCCCGTCCGACATCATCTCGGTGTAGCCCAGGATGGCGTTGAGCGGCGTGCGCAGCTCGTGGCTCATGTTGGCCAGGAACTGCGACTTGTGCTGGCTCGCGACCTCGAGCTGGCGGCTCTTTTCCTGGATCTCGGTGAAAAGCCGCACGTTCTGGAT
Organism: uncultured Reyranella sp.; assembly: GCA_964480235.1. Lineage (GTDB taxonomy): Bacteria > Pseudomonadota > Alphaproteobacteria > Reyranellales > Reyranellaceae > Reyranella. The sequence goes on from CAYZQZ010000038.1 coordinate 10,810, forward strand.
GGCGATGACGGCCTGATCGGCGAATGTCTGCAGCAACTTGATCTCACGCTCGGCGAAGGCACCGGCTTCCTTGCGGCTGACCGTGATGACGCCGATTGGTGCACCCTCGCGCAGCATCGGCACCGTGATGTTGGCTCGCCAGCCGCGCGCTCGAGCCACTTCGAGAACGCCCGCAGGCAAGTCCTCAGCCTCCACGTCGACGATCTGCAGGATGGTCCGCTTGAGAATCGCATCTCCGGGGTAGGGCAGCTCCTCGGGACGCGGCTCGCCGAGCGCGGCGCGGACGGAGGCTGCGTCCGTCCCAGGCAGACCACCATGGCTGGCAATGACCCGCATGCGCTCGCCATCGTAGCGCCAAACTAGAACGCTCCATCCGTTCAGCAGCTTGAGCGCGCTCTCGGCGATGGCGTCGAACACCGGCTGCGTGTCGGTGGGAGAACTCGAGATGACCTGTAGGATCTCGGCGGTCGCCGTCTGCTGTTCCAGGGATTCGGACAGTTCCCGTGTTCGGTCCTCGACGCGTTGCTCCAGGGTCTCGTACGATTCCTGCAATGCCGCGGTCGAACGGTTGAACTGATCGGCCAGCGCTTCCAGTTCGTCGCCGGTCTTGATCGCAATGCGATGGCCAAGATCGCCGCTGCCGACTTTCTGTGCACCGCTCTGCATGGCGCGAATTGGCACTACCATTCGTCGTGCCAAGAGGGCGCCGGCGAGACCCGCGATGATCAGACCGAGCACCAGTAGCCCGGCCGCCCGCAATCCTGCCTCCACGACCGGCTGCTGCGCCTCAGAGGTCGGCAGCTCGACGAACACAATCCAGTCCAGCCGCGGGATCGCGGCGTGTGCCGACAGCACGGAGAGGCCGGCACGATTGCGTGCATCGATAGCTGCAGGGTCGTTGGGCTGCGGGTTGAGCGCATTCTTTACCTGGGCCAATCCGCTCATGTCGGTGCGTCGCAGCACCAGCGAGTCGTCAGGATGCGCGATCAGGCGGCCGAGACGGTCGACGACGTAAGCGTAGCCGCTGACGCCGACCTTGATTCCGCTGGTCACGAAGAAGATCGGCTTGAGGTTCACCTCGGCGATGGTGACACCGCTGTTGCCGCCATGGGCGATCGCTATGGTCAGGTAGGGTTCGCTCTCCTTGCGGAAATAGACTGGCCCGAACCATACCTTGTTCGCCTTGGCGCCGATGAAGGCTGCTTCCGAGGATCGATCGGTGTTGCTCCCGATCGAATCCATACCGATCCGCGACACGTAAAGCTGCTCCCGACCGTCCTTGTCGAGATACATCAATTCGGTGATGGCCTGCACCTGGCGCTGCAGGCGGACAAAATCGAGGCGCCGCATGTCGAGCGGCAGGCTGGCCCACTGCGCCTGCGTTACCCAGCCCATCTGGCGTTCTATCTCCTGCACGAACAGGTCGACTCGCTGCGCCGCGGCCTCTGCTTTCTCGCGTTGCACGTCGATCGAGGCGCGCCGGTTCTCCTAGTAGACGAAGTAAAGGTCCAGCGCGGCATTGATGACCAGCACCCCGGTCACCAGACCGACGAACAGAACGACGTATTTGAGGAAAAGACCGCGCCTCAATCGAGCACCTCGTCGGCGCGCCCCAGGAGTACCTGGGACGGGCTCAGACCGAGTGTCTTGGCTGTACGCAGGTTGACCACGAGTTCGTAGCGGTTGGGCCGCTGAACCGGCAGATCGGCCGGCTTGGCGCCTTTCAGCAGCCGCCCTGTGTAGGTGCCTACGATGACGTACATGTCGGACCAACGTGTACCGTAGCTCATGAGCCCGCCATTGTCGGCGAACTCGCGCGCCGGGTAGATCGCCGGCAGGCGCCGCAGAGCGGCGAGACCGACGATCTTGTCGCGCCGGCTGATCATGAAGGCGTCGCCCACGACAGCGAGTGCGTCGACCTGGCCCGGTGGCAGCTTCTCGAAGGCGCGGTCGATATCGGACGTGCTCTTGATGTCGATCGTCTCGAGTTGCATGCCGAGCGTTCCGCCCGCTGCTTCCATGGCCTTCTGCTCGTTGACCGCGGCAGGGTTCGTCGAGTTGGTGAAGAGCGCGACCTTATGCGCCTTCGGCACCATCTCGCGCAGCAACTCCAGTCGCTTGACATCGAGTTCCGAGGCGAGAAGCGTGATTCCCGTCAGACTGCCTTCTGGCCGGTTGAGGGTCTTCACCAGGTTCATCTGCACTGGATCGCCGCCGACGCTGAACACGACGGGAAGCTTCAGGTTGGCCTGTTTGACCGCTATGGCGACCGGGTTGCCGCCGACCGAGACGACGATTTGCGGATTGAGGGCGACCAGTTCCTGCAAGAGCCCCGGCACCTTGCTGAAATCGCCGTCGGCCCAGCGCACGTCGATCACGACATTCTGGCCGTCGATGTACCCCGTGCTCTTCAGTCCTTCGCGAAACGCCGCGAGCAGGTGGCTGTCGGTTCCGAGCGAGCGGCCGCTAATATAGGCGATGCGCGGCAACGAGGCCGGCTGCGCCCAGGCGGGGGACGGAAGCGCCAATGCGCCGGCACCGGCAAGCAACTCACGACGTTTCATTCGATGACCTCGTCGACCTGCGCCATGAAGGAGGGCGCAAAGGTGAAATCGAGGGCCTTGGCGGTCTTCTGGTTGACCACCAGTTCGAAGCGCGAGGCCTGCTCGGTCGGAATGTCCTTCATCGGCGTCCCTTTCAGCACGCGCTGCAGCTTGCGGACGACCAGGCGGTAGATGTCGGCCTGATCGGCACCGTACGACATCAACCCGCCTTTCTCGACGAACTCCCGCCGGAAGCTGATGGTGGGAAGGCGAAGCTTGAGGGCGGCCGCTGCGGCGGTATCCATGCCGATGGTGGGTTGAGCCATTGCGCCGGCTACGCCGCGCGCGGCCAACTCGGCCATTGCCGGTTCGAGTTCCTGACTAGACTTTATCAGCTGAACAACCAGTTCGATGCCGGCGGCCCTGGCCATGGCCTCGACGTCGCGTTGCAGCGGAACATGGAAGGGGTCGCTGCCATTCAGCACCACGCCAAATCGGCGAATTGCCGGCCGCGCCTCATAGAAGAGCTGGATCGCCTTGCCGGCGACGGTCGTGCTGGCGCTGTTGACGCCGGTCAGGTTGCCTTCCGGCCGCGCGACGTTGCCGACCGCACCGATCTCGGGCGCGCCGCCGCTGAACACGATGGGAATCGTCGAGGTCGCCTTCTGGGCGGCGACGACGGCGGGCGAGAGCACGGCGACAATGGCGTCGACCTTCAACCGCACCAGTTCGGCGGCCTGCTCGGGCAGCTTGCCACTGGCGGGATCGGCAAAGCGATACTCGACGGCAACGGTCCGGCCCTCGACATAGCCGATCTCGGACATTGCCTTCCGGAAATGGCTCGTGGTCGGCTCGGGATCGCCCGCAAGCAGGAAACCGACGCGCGGCATTGCCTGCGCCCCTGCAGGACACGGACCCAACGCCACGCCGGCCCCTGCCAGACCGGCACTCACAAGGAAGCGACGACGCTTCAATTTCCTCTCCGGACCAACCCCTCCCCGCGGGGTGGCGGACCCTAGCATTTCTGCGCGATCAGACGAAGCTCGGACGGCTCTTCAGGGTCTCGCGGTCGAAACCCGCGACCTTCTTATAGCGCTCGGACATGGCCTCGAGCTCGGCCTGCGAGATGACATCCTCGATTCGTTCGAAACGCTGGCCTTTGGAACGCTGCCAGACCTCGCGGAGGATGGCGTCGGGCGGGTCGCTGCGGTTGGTCAGCACGACTTTGGCCGTCGCGGGATTGCGCGCCGCCTCATACTGCTGCAATGCCCTCTCGCTCGCACCGTGCTTCTTTATCTGGCCGGTGAGGAAACGGGCATCGACGATGGCTTGGCCCGCGCCGTTGGATCCCCGCGGGTACATCGGGTGTGCAGCGTCGCCCAGCAAGGTGATGCGGCCGAACGTCCAGCGCTCGAGCGGATCGCGGTCGACCATCGGATATTCAAGGATTTCCTCGGTGCTCTCGATCATCCCGGTGACGTCGAGCCAGTCGAACTTGAGGCCGGCGAAGGCCGGCATGATATCGGACAGCCGGCCGCGGCCGGTCCAGTCCTGGCGCACCGCCTGAGATCGCTCGATCTCCGCCACCCAATTGATCAGCGGCCGGCCGCCGGTCGCCGGCGTCCCAGGCCGCACCGGATAGATCACGGTCTTGCCAACCGTCATCCAGCCCGTCGAAACCATGGTGTCGCCACCCAGGAAGGCCGGCCATAGGGTGGCGCCGCGCCACATGTTCACGCCGGAATAGATCGGCGGTCCCTGGTCGGGATAGAGCTGCAGGCGCACCGCCGAATGGATGCCGTCGCAGCCGATCGCGACCTTGCCGCGGGCCGCTTCGGCATTCTCGAAACGGATCGTCACGCCGTCATTGTCCTGATCGACCCTGAGGCAGCGATGCCCGAGCTGCACGGCATCTGCGCCCAGACGATCGCGCACGGCGCGCAGCAGTACGTCGTGCAGGTCGGCGCGATGGATCGAGAGCTGCGGCCAGTCGTAGCCGGCATAACGGCCGCGCGGCTCCTTGTAGATGAACTGGCCGTGCCGGCTGTAGAAGGCGAGTTCGCGCGTCTCGATGCAGCGCGCGGCCAGCGCGTCCTGCAGGCCGAGTTCGGAAAGTTCGCGCATCGCATGCGGCAGCAAGTTGATGCCGACGCCTAGCGGATGGACGGCGGGTGCAGATTCGAAGACGCGGCAGGCGATGCCGGCCTGGTGCAGGCTTAGCGCCAGTGCCAGTCCGCCGATGCCGCCGCCGACGATCAGGACGTCAGGACGGGAGTCGCTCACTCGGCCTTGATACCACGCTTTTCGACGATCTCGGCCCAGCGCGCCTTGTCGCGTTTTACGATGTCGGCGAGGGCGGCCGGCGTGGAGGTGGCAGGCCCTGTTTGCCGAAGGCGTCGCGCGCCTCGTCGGAATTGAGGATCGTGCCCAGCTCGGTGTTGTAGCGATTCACGATTTCGGGTGGCGTGCCCTTGGGCAGGAACAGCCCGTACCACATGTCGACGTCAGCGTTCTTCAGGCCCTGCTCGATCAGGGTCGGCACCTCGGGCAGCAGGGGATGGCGCTTGGGACTGCCGATCGCCAGCGCCTTCAGCTTGCCGCTCTTGATGTAGGTCGCCGCAACATGCACTGGCAGGAACATGTAGGGGATCTGGCCGCTCAGGATGTCCTGCAATGCGCCCGCCGCGCCCTTGTAGGGCACGTGCACCAGTTCGATGCCGGCATCGGTCTCGACCAGCGCCATCGACAGGTGATGCGGCGTGCCGACACCGGGACTGCCGTAGTTGATGCTCTTGGGCGCGGCTTTCGCCTCGGCGATGAACTCGGGGAGGTTGTTGGGCTTCTGGGCCGGATTAGCGACCAGCACCAGCGATCCCCACGCCGTCAGCCCGATCGGCGCGAAGTCGGTCACTGGATCGTAGGGCAGGTTCTTGTAAAGGCTGGGGTTCATCACCAGCGTGTTGACCTGGGACATCAGCGTGTTGCCGTCGGGCTTGGCGCGCGCCACCACCTGGCTGCCGATATTGCCCGAGGCGCCGGGCACGTTCTCGACCACGACGGATTGTCCGAGCTTCGTTGCCAGACGTTCACCGACGAAGCGGCCGATCATGTCCGGACCGCCGGCCGGCGTGTAGGGCACGATCATGCGGATCTGCTGGTCGGGCCACGCGGCGAAGGCGGCGCGCGTGAACATCGGCACGGTCGCGAGACCGGCCAGGGCGGGGAAGAGGGAGCGGCGGAACATGTTCCATTGAAGCAGTCCGGGTGCAAAACGTCGATACAACTTAAACGTGCTTGTAAATCGTATACGACGATCAATAATTGCGTCCTGTTTTTGCAGTGGAGCAGGACATGCAGGCAAGAGTTCGGACGGTTGCCTTCCAAGGGATCGATGTGCTGCCGGTCGACGTGCAGGTGCTGGTGGCGCCGGGCAACCTCGCTTTCGCGATGGTCGGGCTCGCAGACAAGGCGGTGGGCGAAAGCCGGGAGCGCATCCGGGCAGCCTTGCGTGCCATGGGCCTCGCGTTGCCGCCCGAGCGCATCTCAGTCAATCTTTCGCCCGCCGACCTGGCCAAGGAAGGCAGCCACTACGATCTGCCGATCGCGCTCGGCCTGCTCGCCGCCATGGGCGTGATCCCGCGCGACAGCCTGGCGGGCTATGTGGTGCTGGGCGAACTCGCCCTCGACGGCGCACTGTCACGGGTTCCGGGCGTTCTGCCGGCAGCCGTCGCGGCCATGGCGGTGGGGCGCGGGTTGATCTGTCCGGCGGCCAGCGGGCCCGAGGCAGCCCTGAGCGGACTGGGTGCTGGCGATGCCGATGCCGATCGGCCGGCCGTGCTGGCGGCACCGTCCTTGCTGGCGTTGGTCAATCACCTGCGCGGCCAGCAGATTCTGCCGCCGCCCAAGGCCGAGATGGCCGACGACGGCGTGACGTATCCCGACCTCGCCGAGATCAAGGGACAGGAAAGCGCCAAGCGGGTGCTCGAAGTGGCGGCCGCCGGCGGCCACAATCTGCTGATGGTCGGCCCACCGGGCTCGGGCAAGTCGATGCTGGCGGCTCGGCTCCCCGGCCTGCTGCCGCCGCTCGAGGCGGAGGAGGCGCTGGAAGCCACCATGGTGCGCTCCCTGGCAGGCGAGACCGGCGATGGCCGTCTCAGCCGCCGCCGTGTGTTTCGCGATCCGCATCACTCGGCGACCCTGCAGGCGCTGATCGGTGGGGGCGCCCGCGCCCGTCCGGGCGAAGTCTCGCTGGCCCATCACGGCGTGCT
>CAYZQZ010000039.1:0-17267 GCA_964480235.1 uncultured Reyranella sp.
TCTAACCCCAAGGCGCCTGTGAAGGCGCCAAGGTCGGCGTAAGACGCCGACACCCCCCCATTTGAATGGGGAGGAATGGTCTAGCTAGCCCCGCATCCGCTGCGCCGGCGGGCGGCCGCCGTGGTTGGCGGACCATTTCTCCGGCGCCTCCAGGAAGGCGCGCGTCTCGGTGAGGCCCTTCTCGTCGAAATACTTGTGCTTCTGCGCCGCTTCCAGCGCATCCCACCACGTGGCGAGCGCGTGCAGCTTGACGCCGGCGACGGCGAGCGTCTCGACGCTCTGGGGGAAGATGCCGTAGTGGAAGATCACGAAGCAGTCGCTGACCTTGGCCTCGGCCTTCTTCAGCGCATCGATGAACACCAGCTTGCTGCCGCCGTCGGTGGCGAGATCCTCGACCAGCAGCACGCGCTTGCCGGGCTTGAGCTCGCCTTCGATCTGCGCCATGCGGCCGAAGCCCTTGGGCTGCTTGCGCACGTAGATCATCGGCTTCTTGGCCAGCGCCGCCAGGAAGGCGGCGAAGGGAATGCCCGCGGTCTCGCCGCCGGCAACGACGTCAATCTTGTTCCAGCCGATCTGCTTGTCGATCGCCTTCAGCGCGTGATTCATTATCCTGGCGCGCGCTTCGGGGAAGGAGATGATCTTGCGGCAGTCGATATAGACCGGGCTCGCGCGGCCCGAGGTGAAGATGTACGGGTTGTCCGGCCGGCAGTGGATGGCCTCGATCTCGAGCAGTAGGCGCGCGGTGTCGCGGGCCTCGGGCGTGCCCGTGGCGCGCGCCGAAATCTCCTTGCCGTTCAACTTGCTAGCGGCCGGCTTTCCGTTCACAGGAGCAGCCGGCGAAGAGGCCTTTTTCGTCGTCGCCATGCTGCTTTTCCCCCGCGCCGCTTGCGACAAAATGACGGGCGAGTGTTTAGCGTTCATCCACAGGACCGGCAAGGGCGGCCATCGATTCACCACACTGTTTGCGACCCAATAAAGTGTAAGTTTCTTATAAGGACTTATAAAAATGTCGGAAACCGTACCCAGCGCGCTCGGACGTTCCCGCCTCCGGCGCTTTTTGATCGCCCGCCGCCGGCTACTGGGTTCGTTGTTGGCCGGGCTGGTCGCCCTGGCGGTTCTGCCCGAGGGCGTCGGTCCCGCGACGCGCTGGCTCCTAGCGTGGGACGTGACGGCCGGCCTCTATGTGGCGTTTGCGTTCGTCATGATCGCGCGCTCGACGATCGAGACCTGCCACTGGCGGGCGGCGCTTTACGACGAGGGCGACTGGATGATCGTGCTGATTGTCGTGGCCTGCGGCGCGGCGAGCTTCGTGGCGATCTTCGCCGAACTGGTCGCGATCAGGTCGAAGCAGGCGCCGGCGGCGCCGGCACTCGCGGTGGCCGGGCTCACCGTGGCCCTCTCATGGACCTTTACCCACCTCTCATTCACGCTGCACTATGCGAACCTCTACTACCGCCGCATCGCCGGTCAGCAATCCACCGGTGCGCGAGCGGGCGGCCTTCGCTTTCCTGGAGACCGCGAGCCGGACTACGGCGACTTCCTCTACTATGCGTTCGTGATCGGTTGCGCGGCGCAGACCGGCGACGTCGAGACGGAGTCCTCGACCATGCGCCGGGCCAGCCTGCTGCACGGCGTGATCGCCTTTGTCTTCAACACCGCGATCCTTGCCCTGACGATAAATGTGGGCGCCGGCCTGCTCGCGCCATAGGGAAGTGCCGGAGCACGGCGGTTATCGACCACCGTCGCGGCGCCTGATCGACGCTCAGGAACCGCCGGCGGTGGCCTGGATGCGCTTCAGCATCAGTTGCTGCTTGGGGTCGGGATAGAGTTTGAAATAGAGGTCCGACAACGGCGCCTGGAAGGACTTCAGGTCGGCATCGCCGACGATTCTCACACCCGCAGCCTCGGCCGTGCGGCGGGCCTGGACTTCGTAGGCCTCGAGCAACTGACGCTGGCGCACGGCCGATTCGCGGGCAGCTGCGAAGAGCAGGGTTCGATCGGCTTCGGGCAGGCCCTGCCAGACCTGGCGCGAGAAGATCACCACGTTCGGCGGCCGGGCATGCTCGGTCGGCGTGAAGTACTTCACGGCGGTGTAGTGATTGCCGGCGACGAATGACAGCCAGTTTCCGGTCGCGGCGTCGAGCGCCTGGGTTCGCAATCCGTCGGCGATGCGGCTGTAGGGCATCGGCAGGGGCACGGCGCCAAATTGCTGCCAGAAGATCGAGGCGATGTCGCCCGGCTGGGCGCGCACGCGCAGGCCCTTGACGTCGGCCAGCGACTTGATCGGCTTGTCGACGCTGTAGATCGACCGGGCACCCGCGTCATAGAGGCAGAGGCCGATCAGGTCGTGCATCTCGAGTTCGGCGAGGATCTCGGCTCCGATCGGACCTTCGAGCACGCGCTGGGCCTGAATGCTGGAGCGCAGCAGGTAAGGTGCCGAGAGGAGCGCCGTCGACGGCACGGCGGCGTTGAGGGCGGCGAGACTGACCCGCGCCATGTCGAGCGAACCGTTGCGCACCTGCGCGATGGTGAAGTTCTCCGAATCGCGATCCGCCTCGCCCGGTGCCTTGATGAGCAGGCGCCCATGGCTTTGCCGTTCGACGATCGTGCCCATGTAGGCGAGCGCCTGGACGGTGGGCGAGTCGGAGGGATAGATGTCGGAAGCGCGGAACTCGCGCGCCATGGCCGGTGCGGCGCCAAGCGTCGCTGCGAGCAGGAATACGGCTCCGAGAGACTTCATCTTTCACCTGCCCGGAACACCAGGAAGCGCCCCGCCCGAAGTCTAACGCAATCCACTCAGGGTCGGAAGGAATTGCGTCGTACAACCTGCGGCACGTGCCCGGCGCTGGCGCGGCCCCGTCCTGCCGGGGCCTGTGTCGTCCGGTCAGCGCCCCACTTCGATGTCGTCGAGGCCGTGGTAGCGATAGACCACGACGGACACGATCCAGGCCACGATGAAGAGGCCGATGATGGCGAAGCCCAGGCCATTGAAGTTCTCGTTCAGGGCCGAGATGACATCCCAGAACCAGCCCGACAGGCCAAGCCGTTCGCCGATCAGGCCCAGCGTCTCGACCCCGCCGATGAAGAAGGCGATCACCACCGAAACGAAGGTGATGGTGAGATTGTAGTAGAGCTTGCGCATCGGCTTGATGAACGCCCAGTTGTAGGCACCGAGCATCAGGATGCCGTCCGTCGTGTCGATCAGGGACATTCCTGCCGCGAACAGGGCGGGAAACACCATGATCGACCAGATCGAGACGCCGTTGGCGACCTGGGTCGCGGAGATGCCGAGCAGGGTCACTTCCGTCGCCGTCCCGAAGCCCAGGCCGAACAGGAAGCCGAGCGGAAACATGTGCCAGCTGCGAGTCACCATCCGGAACATCGGCCGCAGCACACGCACCAGGAAGCCCCGCCCGTCGAGCAGCTTGTCGAAATCTTCGTCCACGTACCGGCCGCCCCGCCGCACCTGCTGAAAGGTGCGCCAGATCGAGCGCAGGATGACGAGGTTCGCGAAGGCGATGACGAAAAGAAACGACGCGGAAACCAGCGTGCCCACGATCTCGCCGACGCCCTTGAGATCGGCGAAACGTCCGGCCAGTTCCGTCGTTGCAACGGCGATGACGGCCGCCGCGATGGCGACGACCGTCGAATGACCGAGGGCGAAGAAGAACCCGACGCTGATCGGCCGACGGCCCTCCTGGATGAGCTTCCGCGTGACATTGTCGATGGCCGCGATGTGGTCGGCATCGACGGCGTGCCGCAAACCCAGGGTGTAGGCGAGCAGGGCGGTGCCGAGGTAGATGGGCTGGCTCTCGAAAAGGATCGCCGCCCACGCCCAGGCGCCAAGATTGGCCGCGATCAGCAGGCCATAGAGGCCGATCAGGGAAAGACGCGGCCTCGTCCTGCGTTCAGCGAAGTGTCCCGAGGCGGGCATGACGGTCGATCTCCCAGGCAAGACACGCGCGAGGCGCGTCACCACCCGGATTGACCGTCCCGCTGGATTGTCCCGTCCATCGGAAGAGCGACGCCATCGCCGGCAGGTTTTCTGACTTGCGGGTCCTTGCTTGCGCCCGCCTTCCCGGACCGAAGTCCAGTGGCATGCCGGGCATATGCTCGCCGCTCACAGCTGCGGGTACAGTCGCCGATTGGTCCTCGCGGACGTCACGGCATTCCCTTTTCGCCTCCCCTGGGGAGGACCGTCGACAGGTCTTCATAACAGCGGTCGATGCCGGCATCAAACGGCACTCGATCGACACTGCTACGGTCGGAAGGAATAGCGCTGTACGACCTGTGGCACGCGCGTGCTGCCGCCGTAGCACACGATCTCGGCCTCGTGCGCCATGTTCCCCTTGCCGTCGGACTTGTAGGTGGTGACCACGCCCTTCCAGGTCTCGCTGGCGAGCCGGTCGCGCACGGCGGCAGGCGTGATCCTGGCGCCCGACTGCGCGATCTGGCCTGAAACGAACGCCAGCATCTTCACGGCGTCGTATTGCGAGGCCGCGAACGCATCGGGGTCGCTCTTCCAGGCCGCCCGATAGGCCTCGAGGAATGCCCGCATCTCGGGAGTCGCGGCCGAGATCGGCGAGGCTGCGGTTTCGGCGCAGACGCCCTTCAGTTCGGCGGGTTCGAGCAGGGCGGCGGTGGCGGGCTGATGCATCGCCGAACCGGCGACGATCGGCAGATCCGGCATCAGCTGGCGCGCCTGGCGGATCGCGAGCACGGTCGACGGCGCGTGCAGGTGCAGCACCAGCACGTCGGCGTTGGCAGCCCTGGCACGCAGCAGGGCGGGCGAGAGATCATTCACCGTGACGGCGACGCTCTCCTCCAGGACTGGCGGTGTCTTTAGCTCGCTCAGCGTTTTCGCCAACTGCTCGCGTCCGGACTGACCGTAGGCGGTGCTCTGGTAGATAATTGCCGGCCGCCTGGCGCCGAGCTTTTCCACGATGTAGCGCGCGTGCGCGACCTTCACCGTGGCGTCGCTGGGAAAGAAGCGGAAGAAGAACGGATTGCCGAGGTCGCCCAGCCGCGCGGTGCCGGAGATAGTGAGCAGCGGCACGCCCCGCTCCTGCGCGAGCGGCAGGAGCGCCAGCATCTGGGTGCCGAGGATCGGACCGACCGCGGCGGGCGGCGGCTCGCCCGACAGGGCGCGCTGCCAGGCGGTGACCGCGGCCTCCGGAGTCGACTGAGTGTCGAGCACTTCCGGCCTTATCGACGGCGACTTGATCTCGCCCGCGGCCAGCAGCGCACCGTTCCTCTGGCTGGTGCCCTCCAGCGCCACGAAGCCGGTGAGCGGCACGAGCACCGGCAGGCGCACCTCCTGCGCGACGGCGGTACCCTTCATGGCAAAGGGGGCCGCCAGCGCGAAGAGGCAGGCTGCTACTGCGCCGCGCCGCCGGCCCATGGCGACATCACCTCGTTCATGCCCGTCAGTTCGCCGGTCGCGGGATCGCGCACGATGCAGCAGGGATTGGCGAAGCCGAGCGGCGAGATGTGGTTGGTCACTTCGACGATCGGCAGCTTGGCGGCGATCGCCTTCTTGACCGCGTCGGGCAGGTCGCGGTTGACCCGGATCGGGCCGACGCCGGAGACGTCTATCTTCGGCTGATGAAAGGCGGCTTCCACGTCCATGCCGCGGTCGATCAGCATCAGCGAGAGCTGCGACACGGCGGGTACGATGCGCCGGCCACCCGAGGCGCCGATGCAGAACCACGGCTTGCCGTCCTTGACCACGACCACCGGGCAGATGTTGCAGAGCGGCCGCTTTGCAGGTGCGATCGAGTTGGGCTTGTTTGGTTCGGGGTCGAACCAAAGCATGCCGTTGTTCATGGTGATGCCGGTCTTGGGCAGCATCACGGCCGAGCCGAACAACGACATCAGCGTCTGGGTCAAGGCCACCATGTTGCCTTCGCTGTCGGCGGCGCAGAAGTGCGTGGTGCAGGAGTTGGTCGGCTTGTCGCCCAGGCTCTGCAGCCGCTCGACATAGGCCTTGTGCATGCCTTCGGCGACCGCGGTGAAGAACTCCTCGCCGGGCGCGCCCTTGCCCTTTGTGCGTTCGCCGACCAACTCGAGCGAGCGTTTGAGCGTGGGGCCCGCGGTCAGGCCGCCCGCGACGTTGATTGTCACTCCGTGGTGCTCGAACGAGAGCGGGTCGACGATGCGCGCTTCGTAGGAGGCGAGATCGTCGACCGAGATCGCCGAACCGCCGGCAGCCAAGTCGGCCGCGATGTCGCGCGCGAGACTGCCGCGATAGAATTCTTCAGGACCGCCCGCGGCGAGCCGGCGATAGGTCTCGCCGAGATTGCCGAGTTTGATGAAGCGCTGGGTGTCCTTCCAGTCGGGCGAGGGCACGCGACCGTTGTCGCACAGATAGGCGGCCTTAGAGGCCGGGAACTTCTCGAGATGCTCGGCGCCGCGCGCGAGCATCACCTGCATGTACCAGTCGAGCTCCATGCCGCGTTCGGCGAGCTTCACGGCGGGCGCGATCACGTCCTGCCATTTGAGCGTGCCGAAGCGTTCCAGCGCCTTGGCAACACCGGCGACCTGGCCGGGCACAGCGATCGAGTGGTAGCCGACCTCGTTGTTCATGTTGACGATGTCGGGCCAGGCGAAGGGATTGGCCGGGCCCGGGCCGACGATCCTGTAGTTCGAGACGTCGAGCTTCTTCGCCGAGATCGGGCCGTAGTCGATCGTGTACGCGCGCTTCTCTTTGGCGCTCCAGATCGTCATGAAGCCAACGCCGCCGATGCCGCTCATCCACGGCTCGACCGTACCGATGGCGAGGCCGGTCGCGACAGCGGCATCGATGGCGTTGCCCCCTTTGCGCAGAATCGCTGCGCCGACTTCGGCCGCAGCGCAGTTCTGCGCGACGACGACGCCTTTGCCGCGTATCGCCTGCTTGGTGATTTTCAGTTGCCGTGTCAGCGACTCGCTCATCAATACTCCCCGACCTGACGCCGTGATCAAAGCAGGGCGACTGTAGCGGGACCTCATTTGGCCACAAACCCTGCTAAACTGCAGGGCGGACGTGTGATGATCCCGCAAGGCCCAACGGAAGACCAGCGGAATGCCGGCGTGACCGACCTGAGCCAGATCGACCTGGCCGCGCTTGCAACGGGCAACAAGCGGGCGTGGGACTCCTTTGTCGTGGCGGCGGCACCGCTGATCAACGCCGTGGTAAGGCGGACTTTGGCCACATGGCGGCTGAGCGACGAGGACATCGTCGATGCCGCCCAGGACGTCTATGTCCGTCTCTGCGCCAATCAATTCCGGTTGCTGAAGACCTACGATCCGGCACGCGCCGGCCTTTCGACCTGGCTCGCGGTCGTATCGCGCTCGACGGCTGTGGACTATGCCCGCCGGAGGCGGCAGGCGACGTCGCCGATCGACGAAGTGCCCGAAAGTGCCTTGGCGGTCGAGGATCGCCATGTCGAAAAGCTTAAAATACCCGTCGGCCTGCTCACGGAACGGCAAACCCTGATCCTGAAGTGCCTATATGAAGAGGACCGGGACGTGGCCGAGATTGCACAAATGCTGAAAATCGACGCCCAGACGGTGCGAAGTACGCATCACAAAGCGATTTTGCGGCTTCGAGAACACTTCCGGGAAGCCGAACCGGAGCCGGTTCAGGGGCCGGTTTCCGGCGCAGCCACTCGGCGGGGATGAAACGTCTCACGATGGCGTAAGCTAGGCAGGAGTTCTGACATGAGTACGGACCGTAACCCATTGAGCGACAAGGAAGTGTGGCAGCGCTTCGCCGCGCCCGCAGTCGCGCCCAAGTCGGGTCTGGGGCCGGCCGTCTCCGACATGGATCTGGCGGCCTGGCTGGAAGGGCGGCTGTCGGAAGCGGAAGCCGCCAGCATCGAGGCGGCGGTCGCCGCCGATCCCTTCCTGCGCCGCGGTGCGCTTGATCTGGCCGACATCCTTGGCAAGCCGTTGCCCGAACCGTCGCCGCGCCTCGTGGTGCGGGCGCAGGCGCTGGTCGGCTTCGAGGCCGAGCAGGCATCGCCGCGTGGGAGTTTCCTGAGCCGACTGTTCACGTCAGGCGCAGTATTCGGCGTGCCCCGGGCGGCGATGGCGACGCTGGCGCTGGGCATCGCCGTTGCCGGCTTCCTGCTGGGCGGCGGGCTCGGCGAAAGCTATGCGCAGCAGAAGTACGTGGTCGCCAGCAACCAGACTACGTTGAACAGTGCTGTGGGCAGCAACGAGCTGACCGCGTTCTTCGGTTCGGATGGAATCTAGGATGGCCGGCCGTCTGATCCAGCTTCTGCTCGCCCTGTCGCTGCTGCTGAATGCGTTCGTCCTCGCAGGCTTTGTCTATCGCAGCTGGGTGGCGCCGCCGTTCGGCCACCACATGCCGCCACCTCCGCCGCCGCCCGGCGGCGGGCCGCTGGAGCAGATCGCGCACGACCTCAATCTCGACGAGGGGCAACGCAAGTCCCTGCGCGAAGTGTTCGACCGCAACCAGGCCGACCGTCGCAAGCGGCTGCAGGAGATCCAGGCGCTGCGCGAGCAGACCGGCGGCGAACTTCGCAAGAGCACCGTCGACTGGGCCAAGATCGATGGCCTGATCGAGCAGGTCACCAAGCTGCGCGGCGAGGCGCAGAAGGAAAACCTGCGCGCCATCCTCGCTCTCGAATCGCAGCTCACGCCGCAGCAGCGCGACAAGCTGCATGACGTGCTGGCCGAGCGCTACATCAACCCGCCGCGCTGGAGCGGACCGCGTGCTCCCGGGCCAGGCCCCGGGGGGCAGGGCCCGGGCGGCCCCGGGTTTGGTCGTCCCCCGCAGTAGGAGCGGCGCGATGGTTGCTCGTCTCGGTCGACGTGGAATTCTGGGCGGGGCAGCGGCGTTTTCCTCGGTCATGATCGCTGGTCGTGCCGGCCATGCCGCCTCATCGATGGGTTTCGACGAGGCGCGGCATCTTTTAATGCGCACCGGCCTCGGGCCGACTCCTGCAGAGATCCGTACCACCGAAACGCTCGACTATTCGGTGGCGATCGACCGGCTGCTGGGCAAGGTGCGAATCCGGGCACAGACGCCGGCACCGGGATGGGTCTCCGAGCCGCCCAATGCGATCCGCGCCAGAGCCCAGGCGCAGGCAGCCAAGGACACGGTCGACGGCAAGCCAGTGCAGGTCGCCGCGAAGATCGTGCAGGAATACGGCCGCGAGCTGCGGACCTGGTGGGTCGAGGAAATGCTCGCGACCGACCAGCCGCTGGTCGAGCGCATGACCCTGTTCTGGCACAACCATTTCACCTCGTCGGTCCAGAAGGTGCGGTACGTGCCGGCGATGTACTGGCAGAACGTGCTGTTCAGACGCGAGGCGCTGGGCAATTTCGCGACCCTGTTGCGCGAGGTGGCGCGCGATCCGGCGATGCTGATCTATCTCGACGGCGTGCGATCGGTGGCGCGCCAGCCCAACGAGAATTTCGCCCGCGAGCTGCTCGAACTGTTCACGCTGGGCGAGGGCCACTATGCCGAGGCGGACATCAAGAACGCCGCGCGCGCCTTCACCGGCTGGACGATCGATCGCGAGACCGGTCGCTTCCATCTCAACGCGCAGTTCCACGACGACGGCGAGAAGGCATTCCTGGGCCAGACGGGCCGCTTCTCCGGCGACGACATCGTCCGTATTTTGCTGAACCACCCCCGCACGGCCGAGACGATCGTCGAGAAGCTTTGGCGCGAGTTCGTGTCGCTGAAACCCGACCCAGCCGAGATCAGGCGATTGGCGGCCTTGTTCCGCAACGGCGGCTACGAAATGAAGCCGCTGATGCGCGCGCTGCTGCAGTCGGCGTCATTCCGCGATCCGGCCAACCGCGCCGGCCTGGTCAAGTCGCCGGTCGATCTGGTTGTCGGCACGGTGCGCGTGCTCGGCCTGCCGGTGGAGGAGAAGACCCAGCTCGTGCGCATGATGGGCGGCCTGGGGCAAATCATCTTCAATCCGCCGAACGTCAAAGGCTGGCCGGGCGGCGAGAGCTGGATCACCACCAACACCCTGCTGTTGCGCCAACAGTTCCTGCGCCGCATCGTCGAGGCGACGACCGTGTCGGCGATGGACGGAAGCCGGAGTGATGGCGGCATGACTATGCAGCCCGGGCGCTCGATGCAGCGCCGCGAGCAATTGCCGGTGGAGGGTCGCAGCCTGCGCAACGCGGCGGGAGAGGCGCGGCTCGGCCCGACGTTGTCCGGCCTCGATTCCGATACCTTGCGTCGTGCGCTGCTGCCGCGCCCGCCGATCGACGCCGTCACGACGGGAGAGCCGCCGGGCGTGGTGGTTGCGACATCGCTGCTCGATCCCGCCTACCAGTTGAAGTGAGGAGGGCCGTATGAACCGTCGCGGATTTCTCCTCAGCGCCGGCGCCCTTTCGGCAATGGTGGCGTCGCGGGCGGCGTACGCCGAGACCGCTTCGCCGCGGAAGGTTCTGCTGCTGGTCGAGCTGAAGGGCGGCAATGACGGGCTGAACACGCTCGTGCCGTATGCCGATCCGGCCTATCGCCAGCTTCGTCCCGGCATCGGCGTGGCGCGCGAGCATGTGCTGCCACTCGACGAGCGGGTCGGCCTGAACGGCAAGCTCGAGCCGCTGATGGACTCGTGGAAGGCGAAGGACCTCGCCATCCTGCAGGGTGTCGGCTACCCGCTGCCGAATCGTTCCCATTTCCGCTCGATCGAGATCTGGGACACCGCGTCATCGTCGAATCAGACGCTGAGCGAGGGCTGGATCGCGCGCGCTTTCGAGGAGACGAAGCTGCCGAAAGGTTCCGGAGTCGACGCGATCGTAACCGACACCAATTCCCTGCCAGTGACCGGTCCGGAATTGCGCACCATCGTCATGCAGGATGCCGAGAATTTCCTCCGTCAGGCGCAAGGCATGAAGGAGATCGCGGGCGGCGGCGGTGGCAGCAATCCGGCGCTCAGGCATCTGCTGAGCGTGCGGCAGGAAATCAACGGTGCCGCGATCGGTCTGCGCGACAGGTTGCGCGACGGACCGGCGCCGGCCAACGCCTACCCCAACGAGTTTGGATTCGGGCGTCAGCTCGATCTGGCGACGCGGCTGCTGATGGCGAAGGTGCCGGTCGTCGCAATCAAGGTGGCGCTGGGTGGCTTCGACACCCATGCGGGCCAGGTGCCGGTTCACGAGCGGCTGCTGGCGGCGCTTGCAGCCAACCTCGCGATCCTGCGAAAGAACCTGATCGCGGCCGATCTGTGGAACGACGTCGTGGTCATGACCTATTCCGAGTTCGGCCGCCGCGCCAAGCAGAACGCCTCTGGCGGCACGGACCACGGCACCTCGGCGCCGCATTTCGCGATGGGCGGCAAGGTCAGGGGCGGCCTGCACGGAGTCTATCCGTCGCTCACCGACCTGGCCGACGGCGATCTGCGCCACACGGTCGACTTTCGCAACGTCTACAGCACCCTGGCGCAGAGCTGCTGGGGCCTGCGTCGCGACTTCGGCCAACGCGACCGGCAGACGCTGTCGTTCGTTGCCTGACGCGAAAGGCTAACGCCCCAACGCCTCGCGCACGGTGCCGCGGTTCGCCTCGATGCGGACGTACCAGATCAACAGTGCGGCGACGATCTTGATGGCAACCGGCAGGCCGATATAGACGATGATGAGCGCCGACGTGCTGTACTGGCCTTTCTCGGGATTGAAGCCGAGCCAGGCAACGACCGGCAGCGAGAGCGCGGCGCCGATCGCGGTGGCGAGTTTGGTGGAAAGCGCCCACAGGCCGAAATAGGTGCCGGTCTTGCCCTGGGTATCGCCGCCTTCCTTCGAGTTGATCACGTCGGCCAGGATCGAGGGCGGCAGGCCGTAGTCGGCACCAAGCCCGATGCCGGTTACAACCGAGATCGCGAGAAATAGACCAAAGTCGCCCGGGCCGACCATCAGCGCTGCGGCCATCGCTACTACCGTCAGAATCATGCCGACGAACCAGGCGGCAGCCTTGCCGAGCTTGCGCGAAAGCAGGAGCCACATGGGTACGCTGACAGCGCCGGCGAAGAAGTAGGTTATCAGGATCAGGCCGGCCTGAGTCTTGGTGCCGGCGAGGACATGCTCGACATAGAACAGCATCACCGTCACGGCTACGCCCAGCGCTGCGCCGTTGACCACGAACACCAGGAGCAGGCGGCGGAACAGGCGGTTCTTCAGCGGTGCGAAGAAGGCAAGCAACGGATTGCCCTTGTGCACGACGGGCGGATGGACCGACGGACCGGCGAAAAACAAGGACGGCGCGCTGAAGACGATAAGGATCGGCAGGAACAGCATGCCGAGTACGGCATACCCTTGGATGTCGCCAAAGAGCTGACGCGAGGTCAGGATGGTGGGCAGTACGACCGCGACGGCGAAGCCCAGCATGCCGAATACCTCACGACCGACCGTAACCTTGGTGCGCTCGTTGTAGTCGTCGGTCAATTCGGCGCCGTGAGCATGGTAGCTGATCGAGACGCCGGAATATCCCAGGTGGACCAGCAGCAGCGCCGCCATCAGCCAGACCGCCATCAGCGTCTGATTGCCGAACCAGGCATCCGGCGGGTCGAAGATCATGTAGAAGCCGGCGGCCAGCACCGGAGTCATCAGTCCGACGAACAGCAAGCGTCCACGGGCGCCGCGGCGTGTGAAACGATCGCTCAAGAGGCCGATCACCGGATCCTGGATGGCGTCGATGATGCGGGCGATGATGAAGATCGGCCCCATGATCTCGAGCGACAGCTTCAGGATCCCGCCGTAGAAGTGGCTGACATTGAGCACGACGGGCAGGGCTGCCATCGCCAATGGAAGCTGCAGGGTCGAGTAGGCGGCCAGACGACCGAAAGAAATCTTTCCGGACGCGGTGCTGCCGTGTCCGTTGGTTACTGCGTTCACCCTAAAGCCTTCCTGTGCGGTCCACCTTGTCCGGCGGCTGTCGTTGCCAACAGTTATATATGCCGGAAGTGCGCCTGCAATACGTCCGTTCGGCGGGTCGAGAAGCCCGCGGCGCAATAGGCCAGATAGTAGCGCCACATGCGGCGAAAACGTTCGTCGAAGCCGAGTTCCGCGACCTCGCGGGTGACGCCGTCGAACCGGCCGAGCCAGGTCTCGAGGGTATGGGCGTAATCCAGGCCGAAACTGTAGAGTTCGGCGATCTTCAGGCCGGCCTTGCGGCACTGCTCGGCGATGCGTTGACGGGTCAGCAGCATCCCGCCCGGGAAGATATAGGTCTGGATGAAGTCGGGCCGGCGACGATAGGCTTCGTAGAAGTCGTCGGCGATGACGATGGCCTGGACGAGCGCCGACCCGCCCGGCGCCACGTGCTTCTTCAGGGTCGCGAAATAGTCGGGCCAGTAGCGCTCGCCTACCGCCTCGACCATCTCGATTGACACGATATGGTCATATTGCCCTTCGATGTCGCGATAGTCGCGGAACTGCAGGTCGACCCGGTCGGCGAGGCCGGCGCGCTCGAGACGGGCGCGAGCAAACTCGAGCTGTTCCTTCGAGATTGTGACGGCGGTCACCCGCATGCCGCGACGGGCGGCGGTCTCGGCAAAGCCGCCCCAGCCACAACCGATCTCCAGGATGCTGTCGCCTTGCCGCGCACCGATCTGCTCGAGGATGCGCTCATATTTGTCGGTCTGCGCCGACTCGAGCGGCTTGGACTTCTCGGCCCCGAACAGGGCCGAAGAGTAGGTCATCGTGCGGTCGAGCCACAGGCCGTAGAATTTGTTCCCGAGATCGTAGTGGGCGTGGATGTTGCGCTTCGAGCCCGACCGGGAATTGTCGCGCCAGCGGTGCAGCAGCCTGAGCGCAAGATTGTGCAGGGAGTTGGTGTGCGCCACCGAGCCCAGCGCCTTTTCGTTCTCGGCGAGCAGGGCAATCAGCGCGGCGAGATCGGGCGAATCGCAGTAGCCGTCCATGTAGGCCTCGGCGAAGCCGATATCGCCGTCGAGCAGCACTTTGCGGAAAAAGCGCCGGTCGGTGACGTCCAGCCGAGCTTGCGGCCCTGTTCCCGGGTGGCCGAATACGTGCTCGGTCCCATCCGGCATACGCAGCGTCAGGCAGCCGATCGACAAACGGGTGAGGGCTTTCAGGACGAAACGGGCGGCAAGGGGCATCGGGTGGGGAAATTCGGTCAGCGCGTCACGAACTGGGCAGGCGGCTCAGGCTTGGCGTGAAATTTCACCCGCTTGCGCCAGAGTTGCAAGGCCTGCCAATGGATCCGCGCGACGACCCCGAAGGTCATCATGGGGTTGCCGAGGAAGCGCCGCAGCACGGTTCGGTCGGTCAGCGCCTCGCGGCGGCCGCCGACCGAGGTTGCGAGCATGAGCCCGTCTGCGTCGTGGTAGTTCACGTCGACGTGAACCCGCTCCGCGTCGCTGCGAAACCGGAAGCGGTAGGCGCCCTCAACGGGCAGGAACGGCGAGACATGGAAAACCTTGCGGCCGTCCAGCCATTCGTCGGCTTGCAGAGGCCGGAAGTCGGCGTGATGCACGAGATAGCAATGGCTCTCGCCGAAGGTGTTGTTGACCTCGCACAGCACGGCACGGAGATCGCCCGTCCGGTCGCGGCAGAACCAGAAACTCACCGGATTGAACACGTACCCGAGCATGCGCGGCAAGGTCACGAGTTCTACTCGGCCATCGCAGGCGCGCGTCAGCCCGTGCTTGTCGAGAAGGGCGCGCAGCCAGCCTTGCAGGTCCGAGCCATCGCGGGCTCCGTGGTCGGCGCGGTGGAAGGCCACCAATCCCGGACGGTCGACCTTCAGCCAGCGGCTGGAGGCGCTCTTCAATTCATCGAGACCGAGGCTGAGATAGGCCACCCTGTAGCGGAAGGCGTTGGCGCGCGGCCGCAGGCGGCGGTGCACGACCACAGCGTCGACGACGGAATGAGGCTGGTGCCTGCCGGTCATGACGTCGCCGGGACGGGGATGGGCAACGGGCTCGGTGGCAGCAGCGCTCCGCTGTCGACGGGAACAGACGTCGGGCGTGGTGCCATGCCGATCTGGCGGTGCTCCGTGGGACGTGGCCATGGCCGTTTGACGCCCATGTGCTCGGCGACATCGAGGCCCGCCGCCAGGGCATCCTCGTGGAAGCCGTAGCCGCAATAGCTGCCGCAGAAGTAGGTGCCCCGCACTCCCTGGATCTGGGCGAGATCGCGCTGGGCACGGATGGCGGAGCCGTCGAACATCGGGTGCTCGAAGGAGTGGCGTTGATGGACCGTCGCAGCATTTGGCGCTCGGTCGGGATTGACGGACACGAATAGCTGCTGCGATCTCGGCAGGTTCTGCAGGCGATTCATCCAGTAGGTCACACTGACATTGGAGCGCCCACTATCGAACTTTGGGGCGTCGCTGTCCGCAACGTAGTTCCAGCTCGCCCAGGCCTTCTTCCGTCGCGGCATCAGGGTGGCATCGCCATGCAGCCAGACTTCGTTGGTCGAGTAGGCGAAGCGCCCCAGAAGCTCGCGTTCGCGGGCGTCGGCATCGTCGAGCAGGGCGAGCGCCTGATCGGCGTGGCAGGCCAGAACGACCCGGTCAAAGCGCTGCCAGTGGCCTTCGCTGTCACGCACATCGACATGGTCCGGGCCGCGCCTGAGGCGCGTTGCGGGCGTTGCGAGGCGCGCTGACTGGCGCAGTGGCGCCACGATCCGCTCGACATAGGATCGGCTGCCGCCGCTCACGGTACGCCACTGAAGCTGCGGCCCGACAGTGAGCAGTCCGTGGTTGCTGAAGAAGCGCGCCATGGTCTGGGCGGGATAGTCGAGCATGCGGGAAAGTGGTGTCGACCATATGCACGACGCCATGGGCAGCAGATAGCGGTCGCGGAACGCCTCGCCCAGGCCCGTTTCCGCGATGAAATGGCCAATGGTGAAGTCGAGGTCCTCGCAGCGCTCAAGCAGGCGAGGCGCCAGCCGGTTGAAGCGCAGGATATCCCGGGTCATGCTCAGGAAAGCAGGACGGACCATGTTGGTCCGTTGCGCAAGGAACCCGGAATAGGAACTGGCGTACTCGAAGCGGCCATTGTCCAGGCTGACGGCAAACGACATGTTCGAGTCCTCGGTTGCCACGCCGAGATGGTCGAACAACGCGACCAGATTGGGATAGTTGCGCCGGTTGAAGACGATGAATCCCATGTCCACCGGGACCGTGCCGTCGGACGTCTCGACGTCGACGGTGCAGGAATGGCCGCCGAAACGCTGCTCACGCTCGAAGACGACCACCTGATGGCGACGGCTGAGCAACCACGCGGCGCCCATTCCGGCCACGCCGGCACCAATGACTGCAACTTTCATAAATGATCTCCAGGTCGGTCTAGGCCGATTGCTTGAGCGAGCGGAAGGCCCGCAGCGCCCGATCGCGCGCCGTCGCATGATCGACGATGCGGTTGGGATAGATGTCAGCCGGCAATGCCTGCTCGGCAGTCCATGGACGATGGATGGTTCCGGCCGGCAGAAAGCTGAGTTCCGGGACCCAGCGCCGTACGTAGTCGCCCTCGGGATCGAATTTTTCTCCCTGCAGGACCGGATTGAAGATGCGGAAGTAGGGCGCGGCGTCGGCGCCGCAGCCCGCGACCCACTGCCAGCCCATCGCGTTGTTGGCGGGATCTGCATCGACCAACGTATCCCAGAACCAGCGCTCGCCGGCACGCCAATCGATCAACAGGTCCTTGGTCAGGAACGAAGCGACGATCATGCGCACGCGATTGTGCATCCAGCCCGTTGTCCACAATTCGCGCATTCCAGCGTCGACGATGGGATAGCCGGTGCGGCCGCGCCGCCAGGCTTCGATCAGTGGCTCCTCGTCGCTCCACGGAAAGGCGTCGAACTCCGGCCGGAAATTGCGCACGGCGAGATTGCCGTGATGGAACAGCAGGCTGTAGGAGAATTCGCGCCATCCGATTTCGCTCAGGAATTTCTCGGTCGCGGCGGAATGGCCGCGGAGGGCGGCGGCGTGCCATATCTGGCGCGGGCTGATTTCACCGAAGGCAAGATGGGGCGACAGCCGTGAGGTGCCTTCCTGCGCCGGAAGGTCGCGCGATTCGCGATAGCGGTGCAGGGTCTCGTCGAGGAAGTGCGACAACCGTTGTTGAGCGGCGGACTCGCCGGGCGTCCAGGTCGCGCGCAGGCCACCTGCCCAGTCCGGCGCCGCCGGCAGGAGCTTCCAGGTCGCGAGCATGTCGCTTGCGGGCCACTTCGCCGGTAGGCGCAGGGTCTTGGGTGCCGGAAGAGGCGCGCCGGGTGAGGCCAGCGCACGACAGGCCCGCCAGAAGGCGGTGAAGACCTTGAAGTCGCCA
>CAYZQZ010000040.1:0-10105 GCA_964480235.1 uncultured Reyranella sp.
CAAGGCGGAGGAAGAAACTCCGCCTCGCACCGGAACCGATGGCTAAGGGTCGCGTTCCGACCCACGACGAACTGCTGGCGTTCATCAAGGAAAGCTCCACGCCCGTGGGCAAGCGCGAGATCGCGCGAGCTTTCCACATCAAGGGCGACCAGCGCATCGAACTCAAGCAACTGCTGCGCGACTTGCGCGACTCCGGAGAGATCGCCGCGGATCGCGCCAAGACATTCAAGGATCCCAAAGCTCTGACTGATATCACCGTCCTGGAAATCACCAGGGTCGACGCCGACGGCCATCTGCTGGCCACCCCGCGGCGCCACGACGAAGAAAAAGACGGCCCTCCTCCCCGCATCGAGATCGCCGCCCACGGGAACAAGGGGCCCGCCCCTGCCGTCGGCGATCGCGTGCTGGCCTCGTTGAAGCGCCGGGGCAAAACGACCTACGAAGCCCGCATCATCCGCCGCCTGGGCAGCGGCCCCAAGAAGATCCTCGGCCTCTACGACGAACCTGACGGGCGCGCCGGGATCGGCCGAGTGACTCCGACCGACCGCAAGATGCGTCGCGAGTTCGACGTCCGCGCCACCGACAAGAATGGCGCACGGCCGGGAGATATCGTCTGGATCGAGGAAACCGGAGGCGAGTTATCGCGTCGTGCCAAGGTCCTGGAACGCATCGGGCCGATGAGCGATCCGCGCACCGTCAGCCTGATCTCGATCGCCGCGAGCGATATCCCGGTCGATTTTCCGGAGGCGGCGGCGCACGAGGCCGCACATGCCAAGGCGGCGCCCATGGGTCATCGCCTCGACCTCCGCAAAGTACCGCTGGTCACGATCGACGGTGAAGACGCCCGAGATTTTGACGACGCCGTGTTCGCCGAGCCCGATCCCACCCATCCCGGGGGCTGGCATCTGTACGTCGCGATTGCCGACGTCGCCTGGTACGTCCGCCACGACAAGCCACTCGATCGCGCCGCCTACCGCCGCGGTACTTCGGTCTATTTTCCGGATCGAGTTGTGCCGATGCTGCCCGAGGAACTCTCCAACGGCTGGTGCTCCCTGGTGCCGCGCGAGGATCGTCCGGTGCTGGTGGCCGAGATGTGGATCGATGGCGAGGGCCATCTCAAGAAGCATCGCTTCCACCGTGCCATGATGCATTCGGCCGCGCGACTTACTTACAACCGGGTACAGCGGGCCGCCGACGGCCATCCCGATTCCGAAATCGCGCCACTGATGGACTCGGTCATCCGGCCGCTCTACGGCGCCTTCCGAGCACTATTGTCAGCCCGAGAAAAGCGCGGCGCGCTCGATCTCGACCTGCCGGAGCGGCTTGTAAAACTGGGTGACGATGGACGCATCGCCGAGATCGGTGTGCGTGAGCGCCTCGACAGCCACAAGCTGATCGAGGAATTCATGGTGCTCGCCAATGTCGCTGCAGCGCAGGCCCTGGAGCACCGCCAGATGCCCTGCATGTACCGCGTGCACGATCAGCCAGACCTCGCCAAGCTCGAGGCGCTGCGTGAGTTCCTCGGCACTCTCGGTATTCCCCTGCCGGCCGGCCCGCGCCTGCGTCCCGCCGACCTCAACCGGGTCCTCCAGACCGTCGCCGACAAGCCCGTGACCCGCTTGGTCAACGAAACCGTGCTCCGCAGCCAGAGCCAGGCGATTTACAGTCCCAACAATCTCGGTCACTTCGGCCTCGCCTTGCCGCGCTATGCCCACTTCACCTCGCCGATCCGCCGTTACCCCGACCTGATCGTGCACCGCGCGCTGATCGCGGCCTATGGGCTGGGGGAAGGCGGATTGAGTGACGCCGACAAGGACCGCTTCGCCGAGTTCGGCGAGCATCTTTCCATGTGCGAGCGGCGCGCGGTGATGGCCGAGCGCGGTGCCATGGACCGCTATGTCGCCGCCTACATGGCCGCCCATGTCGGCGCCACCTTCCCCGGTCGTGTCACGTCGGTTACTCGCTTTGGCCTGTTCGTGTCCCTGGATGGCACCGGGGCAGACGGCCTCATCCCGGTGCGGACCCTCGGTCAGGAGTTCTTTCGTCACGACGAAGGCCGGCAACTCCTGATCGGAGAACGGACGGGAGACTCCTTCGGATTGGGCGACAAGGTCAGGATAAAGCTCGTCGAGGCTGATGCCGCTACCGGCGGGCTGCTGTTCGACCTGGTCGACATCATCGAGCGTGTCGAACGGGTCGCCCTGCCGCGTCGACGCCCGGGTCGGGAAGCCTCCGGACCGCGCCGTCATGTCGCGCATCGCAAGGGCCCTCGGGACAAGGGGTCGCGGCGACGGACATGAGGCGAAGGCCCATTTTGGGTAAATGAACGCAGCTTGGGCTCCCGTCGACTTCTGGACCGCCTTGCGCCGCGGCTGGCGCGGTCGCTGCCCGCGCTGCGGCGAGGGCACGTTGTTCAGCAGCTTCCTGAAAATGCGCAGCCATTGCCCGGTCTGCAATCAGGCGCTTGAGCCGTTCAGAGCAGACGACGCGCCGGCCTATTTCACCATCTTCGCGGTCGGCCACATCATCGTGCCGCTCGTGCTGGCGCTCGAGAAATACGGCGACCAGCCGCCCCTGTGGTTTCATGCCTTGCTGTGGCTTCCCCTGTCCGTCGTGCTGGCTCTTTATCTGCTGCCCCACATCAAGGGGGCGGTGATCGCCACCCTGTGGACACATCGGCTGCCCGCCAAGCCCTTGCCAGAGGGACTGGGACCACAGTCCTGAGGATGGTGGCCCTGTGGCCACCCGTGCTAAGGTTTCTGCTGGTTGGTTAATTAACGTGCCGGTACCACACTTTAACTGGGGAGCATTGGCCCGCAGCGCTGCGGCGCTGATTGCCGCTTCCCTTGTCGCGTCGTGCGAAACCACGTCGGCCGCTACTGCGCCTGCGCCCGCGCGCAGCCCGGCGTCGGCGGCCGATGTCAGCGTCGAGCGCGTGGTGCTGCAGGCTTATCGCGCTATCGGCGACCGCCACCTCTTTCAGCCGAATTTCCGGCTGCTTGCCGTCGAGACCTATCGTGGCTTCGCAAGCAGCGACCCCGCCCTTTCCCTGGTCAGCACGGACCAGTCCTTTACCCTGCGGCGGGATGGCAAGGACATCCTGACCCGCCAGACGCCGGCCGACACGGCGGATGGTCGCGCCTGGGGTGGCATCCTGGCCGAACTTTTCGCTGCCTCGATCGAGGCCTCGCCGGTCCTGCAGAAGACCGACCGCAACGCCCTGACCAAGGGAGCAATGGTCGCTACGACCAAGCAACTCGACAAGAACAGCCGCTATGCCGATCCTGACGAGGCCAAGGACAATCGCTTCCAGCGCGATGGCGGCGGCGGCATCGGCATCACCGTCGAGCGCACCGAAGACAAGAAGGTCATGATCCGCGCCGTGCAGGACGACGCGCCGGCCGGTCGTGCAGGCCTTCAGGCCGGCGATCAGATCGTCGGCATCGACAGCGACAGCATGATCGACAAGACCCTGACCGAGGTCGTGCAGAAGCTGCGCGGCGGGATCGGTGTGCCGGTGTCGGTCACCGTGCTGCGCGCCTCCCAGGGCAAGGAACTGACCTTTGCCATGCGCCGCAGCCGCATCATCCCGACCACGGTGCTCTACGAGCGCCGCGGCGACATCGCCCTGATTCGCCTCACCGGCTTCAACAGCGCCACGGACGATACCCTGCACCAGGCGATCGAGAAGGCGCGCAGCGAGATCGGCCGGGACCTGGCAGGCATCATCGTCGACATGCGCTCCAACCGCGGCGGTCTGCTGGACCAGGCCGAATCGGTGGCCGAGGAGTTCATCGGCGATGGCGTGATCTTCTCGACCCAGGGCCGCCATCCCGACAGCCGCCGGACCTATCGCAGCGCCAGCCGCAAGACCGTCACCCTGCCGATGGTCGTGCTGGTCAACGGCAACTCGGCCTCAGCTGCCGAAATCGTGGCAGCCGCGCTGCAGGACCGCGGCCGCGCAGTCATCGTCGGCACCACCAGCTACGGCAAGGGCACGGTGCAGACCGTCGTTCGCCTGCCCAATGAGGGCGAACTGGTGCTGACCTGGTCCCGACTGCTGGCCCCCTCCGGTTACACCTGGAACGAGCTTGGCGTGCTACCGAACATCTGCACCGCCAAGGTGACGGACGTCGACAAACTCGGGCTCGATTCGGTCGAGGCCAATCGGACGACCCTGATGCGCTGGCATGCCGAGCGCAATCCCACCCCCGACGAAGTCAGCAACCTGCGCAAGATCTGCCCGCCCGGCGAGGATTCGCCTGACCGCGACATCGAGATCGCCAGCCGATTGCTGCGCGACCCTACCCTTTATGCGCACGCCGTGCGCACGGGTTCGGTCGACCAGGCCGTGGCGCCCCGCCAATAGGCCATTTTCGGGCGCTTGACACGCCGCTGCCGGCGACTAATTTGCCCGCCTCGCTGTAAGGAATTCGCCCATGGCCAAGCCGACCTCGATCCTGATCAAGATGGTGTCCAGCGCCGACACCGGCTTCTACTACGTTACCAAGAAGAATCCGCGGACCAAGACCGAGAAGCTCGAGCTCAAAAAGTACGACCCGGTCGCACGCAAGCACGTCGTCTTCAAGGAATCGAAGATCAAGTAAGACGTCGATATAGACGTGCTGCTGGCAGAGCCGCCCTTCCGGGCGGCTTTTTGCTGCGCTAAGTTTCAGACAACCCAGAAAACGGAGGACACGACATGAGCGCACAGCTTTCGCGCGACGACTGGAAAGGCCGCGTCGGCAGTCTCAGCTACCGCAACCAGGCCTTCATCGGCGGCAAGTTCGCCCCCTCCCTCACGGGTAAGACCTTCGACTGCATCAATCCCGCCACCGGTCAGGTCCTGACCAAGGTCGCAGCCTGCGAGCAGGCCGACGTCGACGCCGCGGTGAAGGCAGCCCGAGCCGCCTTCGACAAGGGCACCTGGGCCAACATGCCGCCGGCCAACCGCAAGCGCATCATGCTGAAGCTCGCCGAGTTGATGATGAAGAACCGCGACGAGCTTGCGCTGCTCGAGACGCTCGATATGGGCAAGCCTATCGCCTATTCGACCCGCGTCGACATCCCCGGCTCGGCCAACACAGTCCAGTGGTTCGCCGAGGCCATCGACAAGATCTATGACGAGGTCGCGCCGACGCCAGGCAATGTCGTCGCCCTGATCACCCGCGAGGCCGCAGGCGTCGTGGCCTGCGTCGTGCCGTGGAACTTCCCGCTGCTGATGGCCTGCTGGAAGATCAGCCCGGCGCTCGCCGCCGGCAATTCCGTCATCCTCAAGCCTGCCGAACAGTCGCCTCTCACGGCGATCCGTCTCGCCGAGCTCGCGGCCGAAGCCGGTATCCCCGAGGGTGTATTCAACGTCCTGCCGGGCTTCGGGGAGACCGCGGGCCAGGCGCTCGGCCGTCACATGGATGTCGACGTGCTGGCGTTCACGGGCTCGACGGAGGTCGGCAAGTACTTTCTGCGCTACTCCGGCGAAAGCAACATGAAGCAGGTCTGGCTGGAGTGCGGCGGCAAGTCACCCAACATCGTGCTGGGCGACGCACCCAATCTTGATGTCGCTGCTCAGCGCACCGCCTTCGGCATCTGGTTCAATCAAGGCGAGGTCTGCACCGCGGGCTCGCGCCTGATCGTCGAGGACAAGATCAAGGACGAGTTCCTCGCCAAGGTCATGGCTATCGGCCAGAAGATGATGCCGGGCGATCCGCTCGATCCGAAGACGCAGATGGGCGCCATGGTCGATGAGGTCCAGACCAAGCGGGTCATGGGATACATCGACGCCGGCAAGAAGGAAGGCGCCAAGCTCGCAATGGGCGGCAGGCAGGTGCATATCGACAATGCAGGGTCGTTCATCGAGCCCACGGTGTTCGACAACGTCGACAACAAGATGAAGATCGCCCAGGAGGAGATCTTCGGACCGGTGCTGTCGGTGATCCCGGTCAAGGACGCCGAGCAGGCGCTGACGGTCGCCAACGACACGATCTACGGCCTTGCCTCGGCAATCTTCACCTCGGACATCAACAAGGCGTTCAAGTTTGCCAAGGGTCTGCGCTCCGGCTCGGTATGGGTGAACACCTACGACGGCGGCGACATCACCACGCCGTTCGGCGGCTACAAGCAGTCGGGCAACGGCCGGGACAAATCGTTGCACGCCTTCGACAAGTTCACCCAACTCAAGACCACCTGGATTCAGCTCGGCTGACGCCCGCGGAATCCAGCACGAAGGACGCTGATTCGTCCTGATGACGGCCTGACGCGGTCGATAGACCGCGCCGGGGCGGGCGTGAAGCTCAAGCCGTTGACGGCTTTTGAGCCGTGGAGGGCCGCCGCCGCTTACAACGGCCGGCCGTCAAATCCTTCAACTGGCAGGCCCAGGAAACGCACGATGGTCGGGGCTATGTCCACCAGACTGGTGGGCTCCCGGCGGACGCCCACGGTCCGGCCGTCATTCACCATCAGGAACGGCCGGGTTTCGTCGGGGCCCCAGCCGCCATGTTGGCCGCTACCGACCGGGACCGGCTTGCCGGGCTCGGCGGCGACCCAGCGTTTGCCTGAGACTCCATGCGGATTGGTATCCGGCTTGCGGCCCATGTTGACCGCGGCGACGACGCCCCCTGCGGGTGCGAAGCCGCACTTGCGCATCGCCTCGCCTGCGATCACCTCATCGGCCCAGGATTCGCGCCGCATCGCCTCGAGCACTCCCAACAGGTCTGAGCGGCCACGCTCGGTGGCATACAGCAGCGCCGCCGTTCCCTGTCCCGCCACCGCCACGTCGCCCGCCGCCAATTGCACGCCAAGGCCATGTGCCGACAGCCACTCCTCGATGCTCACGAAGTCGCCGATCGTTTCCTGCCCATGATCGGAGCCGACCAGCAACAGGATGTCCTCGCCCCGTTGGCGAAGAGCATCGACCGTTTGCACGACCGCACGCACGCAACGTTCGGCGCCGTCCAAGGCCTCCTGATGGGCAGCCGAGCCCAGCGGCACGCCGTGCAGTGTATGGTCGGGATCGCAGATCCACATCGCCGCAACCGCCGGCCGGCGCTCGCGCAGGACTTCCGAGCAGAAGCGCTCCGTCATCGCCCAGTCCCCCGCAGAATCGTGGGTCACCGGTAACGCCGGCAACGCTTTACCTCCCGGCGCGTGGCTGCCCGAGCGGTGATAGACATGGCCATGCGCATCGGGATCGAGGAAGAAGGCCGCGCCCGGGGAGACATTGGAAAAGGCGATGAAGCCGCCATGTTGCGCCGTGCGCTCCGCCAGCGACGGCACCAATAACGTTCGTCCTGTGGCGCGGCGCATGTGCGTACGGAAGTCCGGCGCGCCGACGTCGCGCACCACGATGCGATCGTCCTCGAACAGGCCCATCCGATTGCCATGCAGGCCGTGACGCGCCGGATGACAGCCGGTAGTCACGGAGGCGGCCGACGCGCGCGTCACCGAAGGAAACACCGCGTTGTGCTCCGCACACCAAAGGCTGTTGGCCCGCAGTGCGTGCAGCACCGGTGTACGCTCGGCGTCGACCCAGTTGCGTCCGAGCCCGTCGCAGCACAGCAGAACAGCGCGCTTCATGCCTCCCTCCCCACGGTCTTTATTCTCATCAAGGCATCGGTGGCGGCTCGCGCTTGGCGCACAGCGCTGCCGCGGCGAAGCCGGCAGCGGCGACCAGCATGATCGCGGCCAGTCCCCACAACACGGGAGTGTAGCTACCGGCAAGGCTCCAGGCGAACGCCGCCATCAACGGGCCCGCCGCGCGCATCACGTTGGTCGGCATGGTGAGCGCACCCGACACCACGCCATAACCCTCCGGACCGATGAACTCCGGCACCGCCATGCCCCGCAGGATCGTCACCAGGCCGTTGGCCACGCCGTAGACGATCGCGAACAGGATGAGGCCATACACGTCGCTGATGCCCGCTGCGAGCATCGCCATCGAGATCGGGAAGGCGAAATAGATGCCTGCCCCCAGCTGGATGGTGCTGATGTGGCGCTGGCCCGCCATCAGCAACACCCGGCCCACTACTTGCATCGGCCCGATCAGGGCGATGATCGCCATCACTACTCCGATGGGGACATTGCGTTCGGCAAGGAGCGGTATGAGATGAAAGCTCATGGCCGAGAAGGCCAAGCCGTAGCCCGCAAAGGCGACCACGAGTCCCCAGAAGGCGGGCACCCGCACCGCCGCAGCGAGCGGGCTCTTTCTGGGCTCGCCGTCGCTCGGCCTCGGCGCCGCACCGATCGGCACGGCTTTCTCCCCCGAGCCAGGCACGAACAGCCAATGAATGAATATGCCGACGCCGAGGATGACGGCCGCCATCACCTCGAGCGTCGAGCGCCACGCGATTCGCTCGATCAGGAGCTGGGCAAAGGGAATTCCGAACGTGCTGGCCAACCCGCCCAGGAAGGTCATGATCAGGATGGCCTGCTTGTACCGCGGCCCGAAGACCCGGGTGATCACAGCAAAGGCGGGCTCGTACAGCGTCACCGACTGGCACGCGCCGAGACCGATCCACATCAGATAGAACATCGGCAGGCTGTCGATCTGCGACCACAGCAGTAGCAGCGCGGCAGCCAGAATGGAGCCACCAGTCATCAGCAGGCGGCCGTGCCCGCGATCGATCCACGCGCCGACCGGAATCGAGCACAGTCCTGCCACCAGCAGGCCGGCCGACAACGCGCCATACAGCGAGTCACGCGACCAGCCCAGCTCACGCTCCATCGGTACCACGAACAGCGGGAAGGTGTAGTAGACCAGTCCCCAGGTGATGAGCTGTCCGAGCGAGAGCACCCACAGAATCGTCGACGGCCGCTTTCGCCACGGCTGTTCCGGATCGCTCTTCGCCGTGCTGAAACTGGCTTCGCCGCGCGCCATCGTAACAGTAGGCTAACGCGAGACCGCTGTAGAGGATAGACGCATGACCGGCAGCAAGCGCATTAATCTTGCCCTGCAGGGCGGCGGCTCACACGGCGCCTTCACCTGGGGCGTGCTCGACGCGCTGCTCGAGGATGGGCGGCTCGAACTCGAAGCGGTCAGCGGCACCAGCGCCGGCGCCATGAATGCAGCAGTCATGGTCCAGGGCTTCGCCCGCGGCGGCGCCGAAGGAGCCAGGCGGGCGTTGCGGAACTTCTGGACCGAACTCGGTACCATGTCAGTCGCGAGTCCGATCCGGCGCACGCCGCTCGATCGCCTTCAGGGAAACTGGAACCTCGACGATTCGCCGGCGGCGCTGTGGACCGACCTGATCCAGCGCACGCTGTCGCCGTGGCAGCGCAATCCGCTGAAATTCGATCCGCTGCGAGATCTGGTCCGCGACCATTTCGACGAGGATCTGGCCCGTGCCGGCGCACACGACATCAAGATCTTCATTGCGGCGACGAACGTTCGAACCGGCAAGGTGCGCATTTTCACCCACGAAGACCTGACGATCGACGCACTGCTGGCGTCGGCCTGCCTGCCCAATGTGCACGACGCCGTCGTGATCGATGGCGTGCCCTACTGGGACGGCGGCTTCCGAGGCAATCCACCGATCT
Source organism: uncultured Reyranella sp. (assembly GCA_964480235.1). Taxonomy (GTDB): domain Bacteria; phylum Pseudomonadota; class Alphaproteobacteria; order Reyranellales; family Reyranellaceae; genus Reyranella. The sequence continues at coordinate 9,532 of CAYZQZ010000040.1, forward strand.
GGCCGTTCGTTTACAATTGCGAGAGCCGCGATGTCGTGCTGGTCGAGCTCGACCCGTCAGTGCGAACCAGCATCCCGCGCAGCAATGCCGAAATCGCCGACCGGTTGAACGAGATCACCTTCGGGGGCGCGCTGATGGCCGAGATGCGCGCCATCGCGTTCGTCCAGGACCTGATCCAGAAAGGCGCGATCACCGGAGAATTTGGCGCGCGCCTGAAGATGATCCATGTCCATTCGATCGGCGACGAGGAGACACTCGCGCCCTTGGGCGCGGTCAGCAAATTCAACATTGAGCCCGAGTTCCTGGAATACCTTTTCGACCACGGCCGAGCGGCGGCGGCCAGGTGGCTGGCCACGACATTCGAACAGCTCGGCCAGCGCTCGAGCATCGACATCCGCGCCCGCTTCCTGTGAGATACCGTCGCGCATGCGAATCGGTATCGACCTCGGCGGCACCAAAATCGAAGGGATCGTCCTTGGAAAGGGCGGCGCCGAGCTCGTGCGGACGCGCATCGCGACGCCCGCCGGCAGCTACACCGACACGATCAAGGCGGTGGTCGACCTGATCGACCGGC
>CAYZQZ010000040.1:10205-16925 GCA_964480235.1 uncultured Reyranella sp.
CCCGCCGGCAGCTACACCGACACGATCAAGGCGGTGGTCGACCTGATCGACCGGCTCCAGAGCCAGGCTGGAGGGCGCTGCACAGTCGGAATTGCCCACCCCGGAGCAATCTCGCCGGCAACTGGCCTGATCAAGAATGCTAATTCTACTCGGTTAAATGGCCACCCCATGAAGGCCGATCTGGAAACCCATTTGGGTTACGAGATCCGCATGGAGAACGATGCCAACTGCTTTGCCGTTTCCGAAGCGAGCGACGGCGCGGCGGCGGATATGGGCATCGTGTTCGGCGTCATCCTCGGTACCGGCGTCGGCGGCGGCGTGGTCATCGGCGGCAAGCCGCTCACCGGCGCCCAGGCAATCGCAGGGGAATGGGGGCATAATCCCCTGCCCGCGCCAAGGGACGATGAACGCCCCGGCCCACGCTGCTATTGCGGCCGCACAGGCTGTATCGAAACCTGGCTGAGCGGCCCCCGGGTACAAGACGAATTCAGACGCCTGACCGGCCGGACCCTGCGTGCAACCGAGATCGCCGAGGCCGCACTTGCCGGCGACACGCAGAGCGCCGACTACATGGAGATTTATTGCGACCGGTTGGCGCGCGCCCTGGCAAGCGTGGTCAACATCGTCGACCCACACGCGGTCGTGCTCGGCGGCGGCCTTTCGCGCATGACGCAGCTCTACACGCGCGTGCCAAAGCTCTGGAAGCCGTACGTATTCTCCGAAGCCGACCACATCGTCACGCAGATCCTGCCACCTCGACATGGCGATTCCAGTGGCGTGCGCGGCGCCGCCTGGCTTTGGCCGGAATAGCGACGGCTGCCATCTGCGTTATCTGAATGGCGGCTCGTCGATGCTGCGCAGTTTGCGCGAATGCAGCGAGCCGAGTTCGCTGCGCAACAACTCGATCGCCTCAAGGCCGATCTTCAGGTGCTCGCCGACCGCACGCTGGTAGAAGCGCGTGGCGGCACCGGGAAGCTTGATCTCCCCATGCAGTGGCTTGTCCGAGACGCAGAGCAAGGTGCCGTAGGGCACTCGCAGGCGATAACCTTGCGTCGCCAGCGCCGCACTCTCCATATCGACGGCGATGCAGCGGCCGAGGCTGATGCGTTTTCGCTCCTGGGACCAGCGCAGTTCCCAGTTGCGATCGTCGTAGCTCACCACGGTGCCGGTGCGAAGGCGGCGCTTCAGCGCCTCGCCACGCTCGCCGGTCACTCGCGCGGCGGCCTCCTGCAGCGCCAGCTGCACTTCGGCGAGAGCCGGCACCGGCACTTCCGGAGGCACAAGATCGTCGAGGATACGATCACGCCGCAAGTATCCGTGCGCAAGCACATAGTCTCCAATCGTCTGCGATTGCCGCAGACCACCGCAATGTCCGATCATCAGCCAGCAGTGCGGGCGCAGCACCGCCAAATGATCGGTGGCGTTCTTGGCATTCGACGGTCCGACGCCGATATTGACCAGCGAGATGCCGCCCTGCTCGTCCGAGCGCAGCAGGTTGCAGGCCGGCATCTGATAGCGATGCCACGCCGCCGCTGCGACGGCGGCCGAGGCCGCGACCGAATCCTCGCCGCGCTTGATCACCGTGCCGCCGGGCAGCACCAGGCGATTGTAGGGGCCATCGACACGGCGCAGCTCCTCCAACGCCCAGGCGAGGAATTGCTCGACGTAGCGCTGGTAGTTGGTGAACAGGATCCACGGCTGGATCGTGCGCCAGTCCGTCCCGGTGTAATGCACTAGCCGGCGCAGCGAAAAATCGACGCGCACGGCGTCGAACAGGGCGAGCGGACGCGGCTGCCCCGGCGCCACTTCCCAAGTCCCGTCGGCCACCTCGTCACCGACGTTGACCAGCATCGGTGTCGGAAAATGCTGCGCCAGTTCGCTGACCGAGAGGTCGCCATGGATGAACTCGTCGCCTGCCTCGGTCACGAACGGATATGGAATCTCCTGCTCACTGACACCGACATCGATGCGCGCCCCGTATTCTTCCGAGAGAGGGCGCAGCTGTTCCAACAGGTAGCGCCGGAAGTGAGCCGGCTGGGTGACGGTGATGACGTGTCGGCCGGGCATCTGAAACTTGGCCCAAGCGCGGCGCGTGAACCGCACGGCACCCGACGGCCGCCAGTCGACCCTGATTTCGGGATAGCGAAACGCGGCACGCTGCTGCGGCGTCGGCAGCGCGCCGGACCGGGTGAACGCCGCCAGCGCCTCACGCAGCGCTGTGCAGGCGGTGGAATGGAGATGTTCGAGGCGATCGACTGCCTGCTCGGGCGTCAGGCCGCCCGACGCTGTGCCTTCAGCGGACATCAGCCCAGCATGCCCGAACAGCGTCCGGGTTCAAGCCGGACGATGCCGGATCAGTTGCACTTCGGCTTGGGCAGCGCCTCCAGGCGGGTGATGCGGTATTCGATGCCGCTGTCGCCTTGCTCATGCGTGCCGTACAGCTCGATGCCGTTGTCGAGCGTCAGGCTCGACATCTCGAAAGCCGGCTGCTCGCTCTTGCCCTTGTCATCGGAATCGAAGAAGCCGGCGCGGAAATAGATTCGCTGACTCTTGCCGATCACGGCATCGGCGCCGTCGGGCATTTGCAGCTCGCCCAAGCGCTTGGGGACACGTCCGATCAGCACGTTGACGGTCTGCGGCGGCTTGACCTTCTCGCCGTAGAAAAAAAGCGCATCGAATCCGTTCTCGCCCGCCCTGGCGCGCTGGATCGTGGTACGGGTGAGCGCGGCGGGAAACAGCGTGCCGGCGGGCAGTGCCACGGTCTGGCCCTCGGGCTCACTGTAGCGGGCCTGCCCCTTGCCGTCGTCGTTCAAAGTCGCCTCACCCTTCCACTGGCCGTTCAGCCTGCCGTTCGCGGTGCTCCGATGGTCAAACTGCAGGCGCCGGCTGTCGCTCTTTTCGGTCATCTGCGATTGCTGCTCGCTGACAACTGCGCCCTGCGATCCTGGGAGATCGAGCCGCAGGCGCTGGTTCATCACAAAGCCCTCGCAGGTCTGCCGAAACTCGTAGGCGTAGGTACCGCTGCTGTCGCCGGTCGGCTTGCCGTGATCGAGGGTGAATACCTGGTAGGCTGCACGGTGCGGCGCGAGTTCCTGCGCGACGGCCGGCAGCGCGAGCAAGGCAACTGCGAATGCAGGGCAGATCAGGAGCGTGCGATTCAGCATTTCGGCCTCGGCAGAGCTTGCAATTGAATGAGTCGGGCGTCGACGGCGAAGTCGCCGTAGTCGAGCAGCATCGAGCGGGCGATGCCGTTGGCCAGCAAGTCGAGTGCCAGCTCGTATTCTGGCTGCGCGCCGAGATCGTCCGACGCGAAGAACGCGAAGCGCACTCCCCAAGCGGGCTGCCCGCGCAGTAGGCCGAGATCGCCGCGCATCGGCGGTGCGCCCGGCGGGTTGCGCGGCGGCTTGCCAATTACGGCGTTGACATTGAAGGCGCCGTCGAGACGGGCGCCGTCGAACACCTTGTACGAGACCGACTTGTCGCCCTCGCGCGCGTGCTTGATGACGCGGGCAAGATGTGTGGTCGGGAACAGCGTGCCGGCCGGCAGTTCGAAGGAGCGCGACTCTGGCAGACTAAAGGTGGCCCTGCCCTTGCCACCCAGTCCGTCGAGTTCAGCGCGGCCGCGCAATTCTTCATGCACTTCTTCGTTCTGCGCATTGCGCACGCTGAAGCGCAGTTCGAGACCGTCCTTGCTCTCGTAGCTCGTGAAATTCGAGCCGGTCTCGAACTCCTCACCGTCGTTGCGCAGAAAGGTGAGCTTGATGCGCTGCTTAATCTCCCAGCCTTCGCAGCTGTCGGCCGTCTCCAGAACCATGCGACCGCTAACCTCGACGATGCCGCTGTTGGGACGCGCGACCGAGAGCTTCATTTCGTAGGTCGCGCGGTGCGGCACCAGCACGACTTCGAGCTCGGGTGGCGGGTCCTGTGGGCGCTGCTGGGCGCCGGCCCGGTCGCTTATCCACAAGGCCGCCACAACGATGGCAATGACGGCGGCAAACGGGACCGCAGCCTGAACGCGAAACCAGCGGAAACTATACGTGCTCAACGGACGATGGGCGGGGGCTAGGCCTTGTAGCCGGGCAGGCAAGCGTAATATCCATGCCCGGGGATTACCAGAAACATCGCGTGCGGCAGGGCTGCACAGCTGGAATGCAGGGGAGGATATCGATCATGGCCAAGGGCAAACCTCGCGTGCTGGCGACTCGCCATTTTCCGCCCGATGTCGAGAAGCGGCTGGCCGCCAATTTCGACGCCGTGCTGAACCCCCACGATAAGCTCTATGATGGAAACCGGCTGGCCGAGGCATCCAAGGGGTGCGACGCCATCATGTGCGCAGCGGGCGATCCCCTGAACGCCGAGACGATCGGCAAACTTGCCGATTCCGTGAAGATGATCGCCACCTTCTCGGTAGGCTATGAGCATGTCGACGTGGCAGCGGCCTCCAAGCGCGGCATCAAGGTCAGCAACACCCCCGACGTGCTGACCGATGCCACCGCCGACATCACCTTGCTGTGCTTGCTGGGCGCCGCCCGGCGGGCGCACGAAGGCACCACGATGTTGCGCACCCACTCCTGGGTAGGCTGGGAGCCGACTCAGCTGATGGGCGTGCATGTTACCGGCAAGCGGCTCGGCATCCTCGGCATGGGCCGGATCGGCCAGGCGGTTGCCGATCGGGCCCGCGCCTTCCGCATGACTATCCACTACAGCAATCGCTCGCGGCTGCCGAAGGAGTTGGAGAAGGGCGCGATCTTCCATGCCAATGCTGACGACATGTTGCCGCACTGTGACTTCCTGTCGATCAACGCGCCGATGACGCCCGAAACCCGCAAATGGCTGAATGCAGCCCGCATTGCCCTGCTACCCAAGGGCGCCGTGGTGGTGAACACTGCCCGGGGCGGCCTGGTCGACGACGAGGCGCTGATCGCCGCCCTGAAGAGCGGTCGTCTCGCGGCGGCCGGAATCGACGTGTTCGACGGCGAGCCCAAGATCCACCAGGGTTATTACGGCCTGGAGAACGCTTTCCTGCTGCCGCACATGGGCTCGGCCACAACCGAGACCCGCAACGCCATGGGCTTCAAGGCGCTCGACAACCTGGAAGCCTTCCTGCTCAGCGGACGGACGCCACCTGACTTGGTGAAGCCTTCTTAGGCTTGTTCTTGCTCGCGAACTTCTTCTTGCTCTTGGCCTGCGAGCCTGTCGCAGCAGCATTGGGTGGCGCCGCCTGAGAGGGCGCGGCCGTAACTGGCTCAGTTGAAGGGGTGGCGGTGGGTGCATCGAGCGGTGTCTGCGCGACCGCAGTGGTCGGCGCGCTCGGCTGCTGCGGGCCGTTGCCCGCCGCAGCCTTGTAGGCCGAAGCCTCCCAGCTTACCGCCGGCGCGTCAGCCTGGGCATGCAAGGGCGGCCCATAGCTTACACCGCCGCCTTCAGATTGCATGCGGAACGGCTCGTCGTAGTTGACCTGATAGGGGTCCTTGTCGGTCTCGCGCGGCTTGCACATCTTCTGGTGCTTGAAAACACGCCAGAAGGAACAGTCCTCCTTGGTCACCATGGAGACGAAGTGATCGCTGGTGGTCTTCTTGGTCGCGGCGACCGAAACGCCATCGGCCCCGTAGCTGGCCGCACTCACGGCCAGCGGCACTCCACAGCCGCCAGTCAGCAGCGGCAGGCCGAGTGCCACGGGCAGAAGCAAGCAAGTGAGCCGGGGGAAGCTCATTTTGTCCTTTAGGACGTTATTATAACCCCCTGAGTTTACTGACCCTTATGGGCCCGGTCAATCCTTCTTGGGCGGCGGCTTGAGCCCGATATGGAGTTCCCGGAGCTTCTCCATCGGCAACTCGGTCGGCGCTTCCATCATCAGGTCCATCGCCGACTGGTTCATCGGGAAGGTGATGACCTCCCGGATATTGGGCTCGTCGGCGATCATCATGACGATGCGGTCGACGCCCGGCGCGGCGCCGCCATGCGGCGGGGCCCCGAACTTGAAGGCATTGAGCATACCGCCGAAGCGCGCCTCTACGTCCTCGCGGCTATAACCTGCGATGCCGAACGCTTTGTACATGATCTCGGGCTTATGGTTGCGGATCGCGCCCGAACAGAGCTCGATTCCGTTGCAGACGATGTCGTACTGCCACGCCTTGATGGTCAGCGGATCCTGCGTCTCCAGCGCCTCCAGCCCGCCCTGGGGCATGGAGAACGGGTTGTGGCTGAAATCCACCTTCTTGAGCTTGTCGTCGTACTCGAACATCGGGAAATCGACGATCCAGCAGAAGCGGAACTCGCCCTCGGCGATCACGCCCAGTTCCTGGCCGACCTTGGTGCGGGCGGCGCCAGCAAACTTCCAGGCCGCTTCGGGCTGGTCGGCTACGAAGAACACCGAATCGCCATCCTCGGCGCCGGTCAGGCTCTTCAGCTTAGCAAGCCGGTCGTCGGCCACGAACTTGGCGATCGGACCCTTGCCCGCCCCGCCCTCGAGCGTGATGTAGCCCAGGCCGGGCTTGCCCTCGCCCTGCGCCCAGCTGTTCAGCTTGTCGAAGAACGACCGCGGCTGGCTTGCGGCCTTGGGGGCCCGAATGGCGCGCACAACACCGCCTTTGGCCACGATGCCCGCGAAGACCTTGAAGTCCGACCCGGCAAACACCTCGCCGACATCGTAAATCTTCAGCGGGTTGCGCAGATCCGGCTTGTCGGTGCCGTAGGTCAGGATCGCCTCGGCATAGGGAA
>CAYZQZ010000041.1:0-16858 GCA_964480235.1 uncultured Reyranella sp.
GTTGCAGGTCGCCGCACCGCGTGAAGGCGACCTTGCCCTCGAGTTGCCCGGCGAACAGTTCGGTCGCCTCGCCGATCAGGAAAGCGTGCCGGATGCGGTCGAACCACGGCGCGAGGGGCACCACGCCACCCTCCTTCGCCTGGCCGCCGAGGATCCAGTAGATGTCACGATACGACGACAGCGCGCGTGCGGCGGCATCGGCGTTGGTCGCCTTGCTGTCGTTGACGTAGGTGACGGCGCCGATCGAGGCGACGCGCTCCTGCCGGTGCGGCAGGCCGGGATAGGTCTTGATGCCGGCCGCAATCGCTTCGCGCGAGATGCCGAGCCAACGGCAGGCGGCCCAGGCGCAGGCGGCGTTCTGGGCGTTGTGGTCGCCCGGCAGGGTCGGCACCCGGGAAAAGTCGAACTTGAAGCCCTCGGAGTCGATCAGGCTGCCGGCCTGGAAAGAAATGCCGCGCTGCACGATCCGCCTCAGCGCCACCGGCACGACGGCGATTTCCGGTCGCTCGCTCAGCGTCGCGAACATCGCCACCGAATGTTCGTCGTCGATGCCCACCACCGCGCAATCGCGCCGGGTCTGCCGGTCGAAAATGTGCGCCTTGGCTGCGACATAGCCCGCCATGTCGCCATGTCGATCGATATCGTCGGGCGTGATGTTGAGCCATACCGCGATGTGTGCACGGAACGTCTCCAGCAGCTCGAGCTGGTACGACGACAGTTCGAGCACATAGATGCCGCCCTCGCCCAGCGGCGCGAGGTCGAGAGCGCCGCGGCCGATATTGCCGCCGACTTCGCAGGCAAGACCGGCACTCTGCAGGATGTGGCCGATCAGCGCCGTCGTGGTCGACTTGCCGTTGGTGCCGGTGATGGCGACGAAGCGCGCCGCCGGCTGCGCCTTGGCCAGCAGTTCGACGTCGCAGATGATCGGCTTACCAGCGGCACGCGCCGCCGCTGCCATCGGATGCGGCGTCGGCAGGAGATTGGGGATGCCGGGGCTGATCACCAGCGCCGTCACCTTCGACCAGTCGACCGCATCGGGCGCGATCAGGCGCACGCCGGCCTGGGCGGCGGCGTTGCGCGAACTCTCGTTGTCGTCCCAGGCGGCATATTCGACACCCGCCGCCACCAGGGCGCGCACCGTCGTCAGGCCGGAGCGCGCAAGCCCCAGCACGACGTACGACGAGCCCTTGAGGACGGAGAGGTCGATCATCCGCTCACCTCAGCTTCAGGGTGGCGAGGCCGACCATCGAGAGGATGGCGGCGATGATCCAGAAGCGGAACACGATGGTCGGCTCTGCCCAGCCCTTCTGCTCGAAATGGTGATGCAGCGGCGCCATGCGGAAGATGCGCTTGCCGGTCCACTTGAAGGACAGGACCTGCACGATCACCGACACCGTCTCGAGCACGAACAGGCCGCCGACGATGGCGAGGACGATCTCGTGCTTGATCACCACGGCGGTGGCGCCGAGCGCGCCGCCGATCGACAGCGAGCCGGTGTCGCCCATGAACACCATGGCGGGCGGGGCGTTGAACCACAGGAAGCCCAGGCCGGCGCCGGCCAGCGCCGACAGCAGCACGGCGAGTTCGCCGGCGCGCGGCATGTGCCAGAGGAACAAGTACTGCGTGAAGCGCACGTTGCCCACGAGATAGGCCAGCAGCGCGAACACCATGGCCGCCATGATCACCGGACCGATCGCGAGGCCGTCAAGGCCGTCGGTCAGGTTGACCGCGTTGGAAGCGCCGACGATCACCAGGGTTCCAAAGGCCACAAAGCCGACCAGTCCGAGCGGGATGAGCACGTCCTTGAAGAACGGTATCGCGAGCGTATAGCGCAGTGCCGGCGGTGAATTCTCCGAGATGTAATACGCCGCGGCCGCGGCGACCACGAGCGACACCGCGAGCTTCACCTTGCCGGGCACGCCCTTGGTATTGCGCTTGGTGACTTTCAGGTAGTCGTCCCAGAAGCCGACGGCGCCGAACGCGATGGTCACGATCAGCACGATCCAGACATAGGGATTGCGCAGGTCGGCCCACAGCAGGGTGGCCACCGTGAGAGCGATCAGGATCAGCAAGCCGCCCATGGTCGGCGTGCCCTTCTTGCTCAGGATGTGGCTCACCGGCCCGTCCTCGCGGATCGGCTGGCCGTGCGCCTGCATGCTGCGCAGCCAGCGGATCAGGCTGCCGCCGATGATGAAGCTGATGATCAGCGCGGTCAGGAAGGCCGCGATCGAGCGGAACGTCAGGTAGCGGAACAGATTGAAGGGCTGGAAGATATCCGCCAGGGGATAGATGAAATTGTAAATCATGCGTCAGCGCTCCGCCTCGCCGCCGCTCGCCGCAAGGATAGCGTCGACGACATTCTTCATTTTTGATCCCAGCGACCCTTTCACCGCGACCACGTCCCCAGCCTTGAGCGCCGATGCGACGTCGCCCGCGAGCGCTGCCGAATCGGGGCGATGCATGCCCTTCTGCGCCGCCGCCAGGCTCCGCCACAGTGCCTCCATGTGAGGGCCGCACAGGAAGACCTGCGCCGCGCCGCTCGCCGCGACGGCGTCGGCAAGCGCGGCATGGAAGGCGTCGGCGCCCTCGCCCAGCTCGCGCATGTCGCCCATCGCCAGCAGCCGCCGGCCGCCCGGTGCCGGCTCGGTGCGCGCCAGGATCGCCAGCATGGCGCGCATCGAGTCGGGATTGGCGTTGTAGCTCTCGTCGAGCAGCTCGATCGTGCCGCCGCCGAACTTCAGCCGCCGCCGCGCGCCACGTCCCGGCGAGGCCTTGACCTCGGCCAGCGTCGACGCCGCACGATCGACGTTCGCGCCCAGCGCCTCGACGACGGCGAGCGCGGCCAGGCTGTTCAGGACCCAGTGTTCTCCTGGCGCGCCCAGCCGATAGTCGATGCGCCGACCGTGCAGGGAGACCGTCACGTCGCTGCCCGAGTCGTGCAGGCTGCATGCGAGGAGCCTCGCCCCAGCCTTTTCGCTTTTGCCGAATCCGACGATGCGAGTCACGCCAAACCGGCGGGCGCCGGCGACCAGACGATCGAAGTGCCGGTTGTCGCGATTCAGGACCGCCACGGCACCGGTGCGCATGCCGGCGAACAGGCAGGACTTTTCGTCGGCGATCGCCTCTTCCGAGCCCATGTGGCCGATATGGGCGGTGCCGACGTTGGTGATCACGCCGACATCGGCCTCGACCTGGCGGGCCAGCGGCTCGATCTCGCCGGGATGGTTCATGCCGATTTCGAAGACGCCATAGCGCGCCTCGCGCGGCAGGCGCGCTAGGCTGATGGGCACGCCGACATGGTTGTTGTAGGAGGCCGCACTGGCCTCGGTCGCGGCCTGTGCCGACAGCATCGCCCGGAGCGCATCCTTGGTGCTGGTCTTGCCGACCGAGCCGGTGACGCTCGCCACCCTTGCCGGGCTGCGCGCACGACCGGCACGGCCCAGCGCCACCAGCGCCTGCATCGTGTCGGCCACCTTCACCAGCGCGCCGACCTTGCCCTCGACAGGCTGGCTGACGACCGCGGCGGCGGCGCCGCGCGCAAAGGCCTCCGTGACAAAACCGTGGCCGTCGCTGCTCTCGCCCTTCAGGGCGAAGAACAGATCGCCCACCACCACGGCGCGGCTGTCGAAGGTCACGCCGGTAGCCGAGAATGCGGCCGACAGCTCGGCCGGCGCCAGTGCCTTGACGACCTCGTCGGACGTCCAGAGCGCGCTCATGGCGCCAGCTCCCTTGCCATCTCGGCGTCGTCGAACGGATGGGTCACGCCCTTGATGGTCTGGCCGGTCTCGTGGCCCTTGCCGGCGATCAGCAGCAGATCGTCGGGGCCCTGCAACGCCATGATGCCCTCGACGATTGCCTCGCGGCGGTCGATGCGCGCTTCGCGCCAGTTCTTCCGCTCGAGCGGAATACCGCGAACGATCTCCGCCCGAATGTCGGACGGCTCCTCGCTGCGGGGATTGTCGTCGGTCACGATGGTGAGGTCGGCGAGGCGCGTGGCGATCTCGCCCATCACCGGCCGCTTGCCGCGGTCGCGATCGCCGCCGCAGCCGAACACCACGACCAGGCGGCCTCTGGCGAACGGCCGCAGGGTCTTCAGCACCGTTTCCAGCGCTTCGGGCTTGTGGGCGTAGTCGACATAGATCGCAGCACCGTTGCGGTGCCGCGCCACGAGCTGCAGGCGGCCCGGCGCGCCGGTCAGCGTCTCCAGCGCAGCCGTGGCCCGCGCCGTGTCGTCGACCGTGGCGAGCACCAGACCGAGCGCGGCCAGCGCGTTCGACGCCTGGAAGCCGCCGACCAGCGGCAGGTCGACTTCGTGGCGGGTGCCGAACACTTCGAGCTCGAGATGCTGGCCGCCGGAGGTCGGCTCGTCGCGCAGCAAACGCAACTCGCGGCCCCTGGCGCCGTAACTCCAGAAACGCAGGCCGCGCCGGCGACAGATCCCGGCCAGCGCCTCGGCACGGTCGCTGTCGGCATTGACGACCGCCGTCGCACCCGGCGGCAGCAACTCCTCGAACAGCCGCGCCTTGGCCGCAAAGTAGGCGTCCATCGACGGGTGGTAGTCGAGATGCTCATGCGTCAGGTTGGTAAAAGCCGCCGCTACCAGGTTGAGGCCGTCGAGCCGGTGCTGGTCGAGGCCGTGGCTGGACGCCTCGATGGCGAGATGGGTGACGCCCTCGCGCGCGAGCGTGGCGAGATCAGCATGGAGCTGGACCGGGTCCGGCGTCGTGAGCCCCGCTTCGCGGCCGAAGCCCGGCGAGACGATGCCGAGCGTGCCGACGCTTGCCGCCTTGCGGCCGAGAGCGCTCCAGATCTGGCGCACGAAATGGACGGTCGAGGACTTGCCGTTGGTGCCGGTCACCGCGGCGATGGTTCCTGGCTGGGCGCCGGCGAAGGTCGCGGCCATCAGCGCGATGCGCTGGCGCGGATTGGCATCGCGCACCACGACGATGTCGGATGCGAGCGGCGGCAGCGCGGCGTCAGGCGCGGCGAGAATGGTCGTCGCGCCGCGCCTCACCGCGTCGGCCACGAAGGAGGCACCGTCGGCCCTGGATCCGGCGAGAGCTGCGAACAGGAAACCCGGCTGGACCTTGCGGGAATCGACGGCGAGTCCGGTCACGACCGGATCGCGGGGCAAATCGGGGGGCAGCGCGCCCTGCGGCATGAGCTCACTCAGCCGCATTGCGACGCGGTCCGGGCGCGGCCGCCTGTTGTCCGGACACCCGCACCGGCAGGGCCTTGCGCGGCTCGTTCTGCCGGCCGCGCGCGCTGGCCGGCGCAAAATGCGGCGGCGGAGCGGTGACCACCGGTGTCGACGCAATGGCGAGCGACTCCGGATTGCCGTTCCACTCGCCAGGCAGGATGCCGTAGAGCGCCACGATGCTCTCGACGATGTTCTTGACGCTGGGCGCCGACACCATGCCGCCGGTGGCATAGCCGCCGGTATCGGCAGTGCCCTTGGGCTCGTCGAGCGACACGAGGATCATGAATCTGGGCTCGGACATCGGGAACGCTCCAACGAACGAGCTGATCAGGGCTTTTTGGCGGTAACCGCCGCGTGCCGGCTTTTCCGCCGTGCCGGTCTTGCCGCCGACCTCGTAGCCTTTGACTTCGGAATTCTTGCCTGTGCCCTGGATCACGTTAAGCCGCATCAGCTGGCGCATCTGCAGCGAGGTTTCCTTCTTGATCACGCGCTTGCCCTCGGGCGGGCCGGCGCGCTTCACGAAGCTCGGCGAATACAGGATGCCGCCGTTGATCATCGCCGAGGCGCCGGTCGCCAGATGCAGCGGCGTCACCGACAGTCCGTGACCGAAGGCGATGGTCATGGCGTTGATGCGCACCCAGTGGCGCGGCCACAGCGGTCCGGCGACCTCGGGCAACTGTGTGTTCAAGGGCTTCAGGAACCCGATCTTGTCGAAGAACGCCTTCTGGCCCTCCGGTCCGATGACGTCGGCCGCCATCTTCGCCGAGGCAATGTTAGAGGAATAGGTGAAGACCTCGGGCACGGTGAGCGGCCGGCGCTGCGGATGGTCGTCGTTGATCGTGAAGCGGTCGATCTTGATCGGGTTTGTGGCGTCGATCACGCTCGTCAGGGTGAGCTTGCCGCTGTCGAGCGCCATCGCGGTATTGAAGATCTTGAACGTCGAGCCCTGCTCGTAGACGCCGAGCGTGGCGCGGTTGAACAGCGCCTCGTTGGTGATCGTCTTGGCCTTGTTGGCGTCGTAGGTCGGCAGCGACGCCATGGCGAGGATCTCGCCATTGGTCACGTCCATCACGATCGCGGTGGCGCCGATCGCCTGGAACTTCTTCACCGCGCGGGCGATCTCCTCCTCGACCATGCGCTGCAGGCGCAGGTCGATCGACAGCTGCACCGTCTCGCCGCTCTGGAGCTGCTGGTCGAAGTAGCGCTCGACGCCGGCGAGGCCGGAATTGTCGATGCTGGAATAGCCAACGACGTGCGCGCCGGCGACACCCTGCGGATAGATGCGCCGCTCCTCGGCCTGGAACTCGAGGCCCGGAATGCCCAGCCGGTTGACCTGGTCGTATTCGCGCGGCGTGAGGCCGCGCTTGATCCAGACGAAGCTCTTGTCGGCGTCGAGCTTGTCCTTGAGGTCTTCGTATTTCAGGTCGGGCAGGACCGAGGCGATCTTGCGCGCCGCCTCCTGCGAATCGAGCAGCAGGTGCGGATTGACGAAGGCCGACATGACCGGCACCGACGTCGCCAGCACCACGCCGTTGCGGTCGACGATGTCGGCGCGCTCGGACTGGATGGCGCCACCGCGCGCGGCAACGCGCTGTGTCGGCTCGCCGCTGTCGCGCAGCAGCGAGACGTAGCCCATGCGCAGCCCCACCGCGACGAACACCATGGTGAACAGCGCCGAGCCGATGACCAGGCGCTGCCGCGCCGTTTCCTGCACGTCACCCCGCAGCCGCGGGTCGTGACGCGGATCGCGCGGCTGTTGAGCCGTGCCATAACGCGCGCCGGCCGCCGCGTTTTCCGCGGCGGCCGGTTCGGGCGAGCCGGACTTGCGCCACAGCCTCACCGACGTTCCCCTTCGTTACGCGAGAGGATTTCATCGATCGAGACTGCGGCGGTTCGGCCATCGCCATCCGGACCCGTTGTTGCCGGCTCTTGTACGAGGGCCGGTCTCTGAGGGGGCGTCGTGGGTCCGGGGGGACGCTTCGAAGGGGGTGCGGAGGCCGGCGAGGGGCTGCCGGCCTCCGCTGCGACGCGGGCACCACCGGGCAAAACCGACGAGGGGACGTCGTTGCCCGTGCGTGGGGGGGAAGGGAGTGGTGCTTCGCGCCGCGGGGAAGAATCTGTTTTGAGCGTGTCGAGACGGACGACCTGCCTGGTCGAGGCCTGTTCGAGCTTGAGGTACTTCTGCGCCAGCTTCTCGATCCGCTCGGCTTCGTTGAGATGCGCCCACTCGATTCGCAGAATGTGGGTCGCCTGCTGGCTTTCGATGATCTTCTGGTTGGTGCGGTCGATCCTCTCCTCGAGGTCCTGCACCTTGTATTTGACCGTGAACAGCCCGACCGCCGTGGCGACGGCCGCGACCGACCAGAAAAGAAGGCCGCGATGGATCATGCGGCCCCTCCCCGGGAGGAGAGCTTCTCGGCGACCCGCAGTCGCGCCGACCGCGAACGCGGGTTGGCGGCGAGCTCGGCCTCGCCCGGCACGACCGGCCGGCGGGTGATCTCGTTGAAGCTTGCGACCGGCACCTTCTCGCGCGGCGGCGCGTGGCGCGAGGGCGCCGGCGCGCGGCCCGAGCGGGCACGCACGAATTCCTTCACCGCGCGGTCTTCCAGCGAATGGAACGACACGACGGCGAGACGGCCGCCCGGCGCCAGCACCTGCTCGGCAGCGGCAAGGCCGCGCTCGAGCTCGCCGAGTTCGTCGTTCACCGCGATGCGCAGCGCCTGGAAGCTGCGGGTCGCCGGATCGCTCTCGTCCTTGGCCGAGGGACCGACGGCGCGGCGCACGATCTCGGCCAGTTCGCCGGTGGTCTCGAACCTCTTCTCGCGGCGGCGTTCGACGATGGCGTGCGCCACGCGTCGGCTGCGGCGTTCCTCGCCGTAGCGCCAGAAGATGTCGGCCAGCTCGCGCTCGTCGGCGCCGTTGACCAGATCGGCGGCCGACGGGCCGTTCTGCTCCATGCGCATGTCGAGCGGACCGTCGCCGCGGAAAGAGAAGCCGCGCTCGGCCTGGTCGAACTGCATCGACGACACGCCGAGATCGAGCGCGACGCCGTCGACCTCGTCGATCTTCTCGGCCGAAAGGAGCTCGGCCATGTCGCCGAAGCGGCCCTCGATCAGGCGCAGCCGCGGCGCATAGCGGCGCGCGATCTCGCGGCCGTCGGCGATCGCGTCGGGATCGCGGTCGATCGCGATCACCTCGCACTGCGCGCGATCGAGCATGGCGGTGGCGTAGCCGCCGGCGCCGAACGTGCCGTCGACATAGCGGCCGCCGTCGCGCGGCTGCAGCGCATCGACCACTTCGTTCAGCAGCACGGGGATATGGCGCGTGACGGGAGGGGCGCTCATGCGTCACCCGTCCCGAGCTTGCGCACGAAGTCGGCCATGCGCGTCCGATCGGCGTCGCGCCGCGCCTGCCAGCGCGCCGGATTCCACAACTGGAACTTGTCGCCCTTGCCGACCAGCATCACGCCGTCGGCAACCTCGATCACGTCGGCGAATTCGGCGGGCATCGAGAAGCGGCCGTCCGGCTCCATCGCGATGGTGCGTGCGGAAGATGAGAGGTAGCCCGCGGGATCGAACGCCTCGTCGTCGAGCGCGACCTTCAGCGAGCCTTTCGGGCCGAGCGCCTCGAGGCGCAGGCGCTCGAGCATGGCGTCGAAGCCGTGGCGCGAGTTGCCGTTAACGACACCGGCGAGATTGGGTGAGTGATAGAGGACGAAGGCGCCTCGGTCCTCGGCAGGCAACTCGTCACGGAAGGCGGCGGGCAGCAAGGCCCGGCCTTTCTTGTCGAGTTTGATCAGGATTTCGGACCGGAACGCCACGGCCCTCTCCCCCTGCGTCCCGCGGCCGGTGCCCCACGCCCCAGCCTCAGTGAATCGGGACGATATGGGATAACATGGGAATATCCGGGGCACAATCTTGAAAGAATAGAATCGGCAAGGAATCTGAGAGGCTTAGAACCCATACCTATTGTGATACTGAGGGGTGAAACCGCAAGCGCTTGGGTTTTTGCGATTCGTCCTGCGGAATCGACGCACGACGTGCGAGAGGAGATTTTCTCCCGGATTCCCCTGTTTTTCCCTCCCTCAGGGGAACAATCCGGTTCAAGCGGGCCAGCGCTTTCGAGAGTTTTTCCCCTCGGGAAGGGACTCCCTCATCGGCGGATTATGGAAAAGCGGGTCAGACGGCCTGTAAGCCGGGTTCTGTCCACGCCGCCCGAGCGAGCCCGGACAGCGATGGATGGCCATTCCTCTGGGACGCCCATTGCTGGACGCCTCGCGCGACCGACCCGGGCGACGGCGCGGAAACCCGCGTGCCGGTTGCCCGGCGTGCCGCCCCTATTTGGTCTTGCTCCCGGTGGGGTTTGCCGTGCCGCTTGCGTTGCCGCTCGCGCGGTGGGCTCTTACCCCACCGTTTCACCCTTACCTGGCTGGTTTGCCGCCCGAAGGCGGGCCAACCCGGCGGTCTGTTCTCTGTGGCACTTTCCCTGGGGTCGCCCCCGCCGGCCGTTAGCCGGCACCGTGTCTCCGTGGAGCCCGGACTTTCCTCACCCCTTGCGGAGCGCAGCCATCCGGCCGTCTGACCCAAGCCCGTAGCTAGGCTTCACCGCGAACCTGGTCAAGCAGGTCGCCCAGCAGCCCCAAAGTCTCCGGATCGGGCATGCCGTCGACCTTGGCCGGCCGGTAATGACGCTGGAAGGCCTTCACGATTTCCCGCGGCGGCACGGCAAGCGGCGGCACATAGCCAAAGCGCTGCAGGGCAGGCTGGATCCTGCCGTCGATCGGCCGCCGGCCCGGCCTCGGCCACAGTCCGACACCCGAGCCCGCCAGCGTCGCCCATGGAAAGCGGCGGCCGGGGTCGATCTTGCGCTGGGGTGCGATGTCGGAGTGGCCGACGACATTGCGGGCCGCAATAGCGGGATGGCGCGCCATGATCGCGCGGCAAAGCTCGATCAGCGCCGCCACCTGTTGCGGCGGGTAGTCGTGCCTGTCGCCGTCGAGGTTGACGATCTCGATGCCGATCGAGGTCTCGTTCAAGCGCTCGCGACCGCGCCAGTAGGAAATGCCGGCATGCCAGGCGACGCGGTCCTCGGGCACCAGACGATAGACCGTGCCGTCCTCGGCCAGCACGTAGTGCGAGCTGACCCGTAGCGGACGCGCGGCGTCGGTGAGGATCCGAAGCGATTCCTCGAGCGGCAGTTCGGTGTAGTGCAGCACCAGCACGTCGACGGCGGCGCCATCGGGCCGCGGCGCATGATTGGGCGATGGATGATCGACCAGTGTCACGCAGGAACCAGGCCGCGCGCGCGGCGCAGCCGGTCGTAGGCGTCGTTTATCAGCGCCAGCTTGCGGTTGGCGACCTTGATTGCCTCCTCGGGCAGGCCCTGCGCCATCAGCCGGTCGGGATGGTGCGCCCTCACCTGGCGCAGCCAGGCGTCGCGGATCTGCTCGTCTGTCGCCAGCGGATCGATGCCCAGCACGATGCAGGGCTCGCATTCGGTCTGGCCCAGAACAGCGGCCTTGGCGCGTTCGACCCGCGCCGAACTCAGGCCAAAGATCGCCGCCACCTGCGCGAGATATTCGGCCTCGGCGGGCGCGATCTTGCCGTCGGCCTGGGCGATGTCGACCAGGCCGTCGAGCACGTGCTCGAGAACGTCCGGCGCATCGGGGAACAGCGCCGCGACCTGGCGGGCGTAGGTCTCGAAGCCGGCGGCGTCGCGCTTGGCGAGGCCGAAAAAGCGCTCGACGTTGGCCTCCTCGCCCGGCGGCACGTGGAAGAACGAGCGGAAGGCCTCGAGCTCGTCGCGCGTCACCTCGCCGTCGACCCTGGCCATCTTGGCGCCGAGGGCGATCACGCCGATGGTGAACGCGATCTGGCGCGTGCCGGGATGGCTGCCGTCCCCGCTGGGCGCGGCGCCGAGGCCGAGCAGCGACGCCAGCGGCTCGCCGTGGGCGAGCCGGGTGACGGCGTCGGTGATGCGGGCCCAGATGCTCATGGTCCTCCGCTACAGGCTGGCGGCTACAGGATCAAGGAGCCGATCGCCACGGCAACAAGAAGGCAGAGCGATAGGCGTCGATAGAATTTTTCGCTGGCCAGCGGAAACAGCCGCTCGCCCAGCAGGCCGCCCAGCACCACCGCCGGCGCGAGAAGCGCACCCTCGACCAGGGTCGGCCACCCGATCAGGCCGCGCGCTCCGAACACGGCAAGCGCGGCGAGATCGACGAAGATGAAATAGGTCGTGAGGTTGGCGCGCACCTGCGTCACCGATTCGGTGCCGGCGAGGTAATAAAACACGATCGGCGGCCCGGCCATGCCCGACAGGCCGTTGAGGAATCCGCTGCTGACACCGGCTGTCAGGGTGGCCGCGATATGAGGTTGGCCATGGTAGCGCCAGCCGCTCGCCAGCATGGCAACCGCCGACAGCACGATGGCGGAGATTCCCCAGCGCATCGGCTCGGGCGCAATCTGGGTCAGCACGAGATTGCCGAACGGCGCGCCGAGGATCGCGGCCGCCAGGATCACGCCGATGCGGCGCCAGTCGACATAGCGCACGACCCTGGGCAAGAGCGGCAGGGCGACGGCGATCTCCAGCAACAGGCAGAGCGCCACCCCGACCGCCGGCCCGTGGAGCGCGGAAAAGACCGGAGTCATCAGCATCGCCGCCCCGAAGCCCGCAAAGCCGCGCACCATGCCTGCAACCACGGAAACGGCGGCGGCGACCAGGAAGGCGGCGGACAGGAAATCGGGCATCGCGGGCCTCGCTGTCTAACATTGCGGCGGCCCGACCCGGCCATCATATAATGCAGGCCATGCCCTCAAAGAATTTGGCGATATCGGCGGTGCCGCTGCACATGCCGTACATCCAGCGCCGGCCCGCTCTCGAGCGGCCGAGCCAGCCGTTCAAGCTGGTGTCGGACTACACGCCAGCCGGCGACCAGCCGGAGGCGATCCGGCAACTAATCGAGGGCGTGACGAGCGGCGAGAAGGACCAGGTGCTGCTGGGCGTCACCGGCTCGGGCAAGACCTTCACCATGGCCAACGTGATCGCCAACCAGACGCGCCCGGCCCTGGTGATGGCACCGAACAAGACGCTCGCCGCCCAGCTCTACAGCGAGATGAAGGCGTTCTTTCCCGAGAACGCGGTCGAATACTTCGTCTCCTACTACGACTACTACCAGCCCGAAGCCTACGTGCCGCGCACCGACACCTACATCGAGAAGGATTCGTCGATCAACGAGCAGATCGACCGCATGCGCCACTCCGCGACGCGCGCGCTGATGGAGCGCGACGACGTGATCATCGTGGCGTCGGTTTCCTGCATCTACGGCATCGGCCCGCTGGAGAACTACCAGGCGATGACCTTCCGGCTGCACAAGGGCCAGAAGGTCGACCGGACCACCCTGCTTCGCCGCTTCGTCGAGCAGCAATACAAGCGCAACGACAACGCCTTCCAGCGCGGCACTTTCCGCGTGCGCGGCGACACGATCGATCTGTACCCGGCGCACTATGAGGATCGGGCGTGGCGCTTCGAGATGTTCGGCGACGAGATCGAGGCGATCACCGAGTTCGATCCGCTGACCGGGGAGAAGGCGGTGACGCTGTCGGACATCGTCGTCTACGCCAACAGCCACTACGTCACGCCCAAGCCCACGATGCAGAAGGCGATCGAGCAGATAAAGATCGACCTCAAGCAGCGCCTCGAGGAGTTCAATCGCGCCGGCCGCCTGCTCGAGGCCCAGCGTCTCGAGCAGCGCACCAACTTCGACATCGAGATGCTGGAGACCACCGGTTCGTGCGCCGGCATCGAGAACTATTCGCGTTACCTCACCGGCCGCAAGCCGGGTGAGCCGCCCCCTACCCTTTTTGAATATTTCCCGCCCGACTCGCTACTGATCTGCGATGAGAGCCATGTCACCGTGCCGCAGATCGGCGGCATGTTCCGCGGCGACTTCAACCGCAAGAGCGTGCTGGCCGAGTTCGGCTTCCGGCTGCCCTCGGCGATCGACAACCGGCCGCTCAAGTTCGAGGAATGGGAGGCGCTACGGCCGCAGACGACCTTCGTCAGCGCCACGCCCGGCCCGTGGGAGATGGAGCGCACCCAGGGCGCCTTCATCGAGCAGGTGATCCGCCCGACCGGGCTGATCGATCCGACGGTGATCATCCGTCCGGTCGAGAAGCAGGTCGACGACCTGATCGCCGAGTGCAAGGACTGCGCGAAGAAGGCCCAGCGCGTGCTGGTCACCGTGCTGACCAAGCGCATGGCCGAGGACCTGGTGGAGTATCTCCACGAGGCGGGCATCCGTTGCCGCTACCTCCATTCCGACATCGACACGCTGGAGCGCATCGAGATCATTCGCGACCTCAGGCTCGGGTCCTTCGACGTGCTGGTCGGCATCAACCTGCTGCGCGAGGGCCTCGACATCCCCGAATGCGCCCTCGTCGCCATCCTCGATGCCGACAAGGAGGGTTTCCTGCGCTCGCCGACCTCGCTGGTGCAGACGATCGGCCGTGCCGCCCGAAACATCGAGGGCCGGGTCATCCTGTATGCCGACAAGATGACCGATTCGATCAAGTACGCCATGAGCGAGACCGATCGCCGACGGGCCAAGCAGATCGCCTATAACGAGGCGCACGGCATAACGCCGGCCTCGATCAAAAAGAACATCGGTGAAATCCTGCAGTCGACCGCCGAGCGCGACCATTACACGGTCGACACCGGCGTGTCGGGCGACGTGCACCTGGTCGGGCACAATCTGCGCACCCATATCGCCGAGCTCGAGAAGCGCATGCGCGATGCCGCCGCCAATCTCGAGTTCGAGGAAGCCGGCCGCCTGCGCGACGAGATCCGCCGGCTTGAAGCGAACGAGCTCGAGCTGCCCGGACAAGCCCAGTCGGCGAATGTCGGCGTCCATCTCGGCAAGATGCAGCACAGCCGCGTCTTCCGCGGCGTTCGCACGGGGTCGGGCGGCCGCGGCAAGCAGGCCCGGCGCAGCGGACGATAAGAGAAGGCCTCCTGCCGGAAGCGCGCTACTTCGACGAGGCTTGCTTCGTCGAAGCGCCGGTCTCCCAGCCTAAGCCGGCAGCTTCAGGTCCAGCTTCGCGGTCCACACCGGCATCGGCAGCGTGTCGCGGGCGGCGAGGTTCGCGGGCAGCGCCTTGCGGTCCTTCACCTTCTTGAACGGCAGCACCAGCGGCGCGCGCACGCCGAACACGGCGTCCTGGTCGAGATACTTGTCGTCCTTGGGGAAGAACTCGGTGATCAGCGGCTGGCGGCCGGGCGGATTGATGATCATGTGAAGATGCGCCGGCCGCCAGGCCTGGCGTCCGAGCGCGCGCAGCATGTCGCCGGCGGGGCCATCGTCTGGCACGGTGTAGGAGATCGGCCGCACGGTCGAGTAGCAGAACGTGCCGTCGTCGGCGATCTTCATGCGGGCATGATAGTTGGTCGGCGACTGGTTCGCGTCCTGCTGCGAATAGAGGCCGTTACCGGAGTTCTGCCACAGTTGCAGCACCGTGCCCTTGGCCGGCTTGCCCTTGTGGTCGACGATCCGGCCGCTCACCACCAGCGGCTCGCCGACCTGGCCTTTCCAGAGATCGCCGCCGTTGCGGATCTCGGGCGCGCCTTCGATGAGGAACGGGCCCAGCACGGACGAGGGTGTCCCGCCCTTGCGGGCGTTGACCATGTCGACCAGCGAGGAGACGCCCAGCAGGTCGGAGAACAGGATGTATTCGTTGCGCTTGTCGTCGGTGAACTGCATGGCCCGAGTGAGCGCATCGATGCCGGCCAACCATTCGGCCTGGGTCACCTTGTTCTCGCGCACGAACTTGTGCAGGTGGCTAGCGAGACTCACCATCAACTGGCGGGTGCGCTTGCTGGGCGCCTTCTTCGAATATTTTTCAAAGGCCTTCGTGATCGACGTCGGCGTAAGATTCCGCATGGTTCGTTTCCTCAATTGCGGCGTCTAGCGCGCCGATCGCAGCATGATGTCGTAGTCGGCGCGCAGCAGCGCGAACAACAGATGGTCAGCCCACTGGCCGTTGATCCTGAGATATTGCCGCGCCAGGCCCTCCTCGCGGAAGCCCGCCTTAGTCAGCACCGACCGGGACGGCTGATTGTGCGGCAGGCAGGCGGCCTCCAGCCGGTGCAGCCGCAGCTCGTCGAAGACGAAGGGCAGGATGGCGCGCAACGCGTCGGTCATCAGGCCCTGGCCGGCAAAGGGCTGGCCCATCCAGTAGCCGACCGAGGCAGTCTGGGCGACGCCGCGGCGCACATTGCTGAGATTGATGCCGCCGACCAGGCGGCGGCGGTCGTTGAGAAAGATGAACAGCCCATAGGCCTCGCCCGCCCGCCATTCGCGGACCTGCTGGCGGAGCCGGCGGCGGTAATGGTCGCGGGCCAGCGAATCGTCCGGCCAGGTCGGTTCCCAGGGGGTGAGGAAGGCCCGGCTGCGGGCCCGCAATTCGGCCCATTCCGGCCAGTCTTCCATTGTCGGCGCGCGCAAATAGACCCGCCGGCCCGGAATCCGGGTCATGCTCGACAGAGACAGCGGAACATCGGCGAAACGAAACATCTCGGGATATCTTACCGTAAGCGCCGAATTGTGACATGTTTTCCGAGGGTTGACGTAGGAGATTGAGGCGGCTCGTCGCGGGCGCTGCACAATAGGCCATCTTGCAAAGCCCGGCCGTCCGCCGCACTTTCCACCCCTAAATCGGAGTACCCAGGACCCTCACCATGGCAACCGAGAACTCTAACATCGGCCAAAAGGGCCGCTTCTACCTCACCAAGAACATCTGGGTGCCGCAGGAGCCGATCGAGAATTTCAATCTCAAGATGTCGGACATGATCCTGCGCCGCATGCCCAAGCTGCCGCTGGCGGGCGACGAGGCCATCAAGTCCTTTCCCGTTCTCACCGAGTTGCGCAAGAGTCACGACAAGATCGTGGCTGACCTGAAGTACCTGCTGAGCCATCACGAGGAAATCCCGGCGCTGCACGAAGTCCATCCGCGCGACCTCTACGTTCCGGGCCGTGCCTGGCGAACCTTCCTGATGAAGATCTGGGGGCACGAGGTGAAGGAGAACACCGCCGCGGTGCCCGACACCTATGAGGCGATCTGCCGGATTCCGGGCGTGCACACCGCGCTTTTCAGCATCCTGCATGGCTATGCCGAGATCACGCCGCATCGCGGGTCGGCAGCGGGCGTCATCCGCTTCCACTATCCGCTGATCGTGCCGGACGAGCCGGAAAAGTGCTGGATCGAGATCGGCGGCCACCACTTTTTCTGGGAAGTCGGCAAGCCGCTGGTGTTCGACGACACGCGCGAACATTGGGTCAAGAACCAGACCGACCAGACCCGCGTCGTACTGATCATCGACTTCGACGCCAACATGCCCTTCCCGGTGAACCTCTACACCGCCCTGCGCTACCACCTCATTCGCCACAGCACCGAAGTGAAGACGGTTCACGAGCGCGCGGGCGTCGGCGTGCCGCCGCGCAACAAGGCCGCCGTGCCGGAAATGCAGCAGGGCGTGATCAGCATGGCCCGCCACACCACCACGGTGCCGGCCGCCGCCGAGAAGAAATAGTCAGTCACCCGATGTGACGAAGAAGGCGGGCCTCGTGCCCGCCTTCTTCTTTCCAGCCACGCGCGGCCTGGA
>CAYZQZ010000042.1:0-16791 GCA_964480235.1 uncultured Reyranella sp.
CGCGCCGTCGGCCAAGGACCTCGCTTCGCGCGACGTCGTCTCGCGCTCGATGACCATCGAGATCCGCGAGGGCCGCGGTTGCGGTCCGAACAAGGATTACATCGAGCTGCACGTCGAGCATCTCGATCCGAAGGTGATCCACGAGCGCCTGCCCGGCATCGCCGAAACCGCGCGCATCTTCGCCGGCGTCGACGTCACGCGGCAGCCGATCCCGATCCTGCCGACCTGCCACTACAACATGGGCGGCATCCCGGCGAATTATCACTGCGATGTCATGACGGTGAAGGATGGCGATCCGTTCAGCGCGGTGCCCGGCCTGATGGCGCTGGGCGAGGCGGCCTCGATCGGCGTGCATGGCGCCAATCGCCTGGGCTCCAACTCGCTGCTCGAGCTGGTCGTGTTCGGCCGATCCGCCGCCAACCGCGTCGCCGAGCAGCTGACCCCAGGTCAGACGCACAAGCAGATGAAGAACGCCGGCGAGGACGCGCTCGCCCGCCTCGACAAGGCGCGCCATGCCAACGGTGGCACGCCCACGGCGCAGCTGCGCGCGATGATGCAGAAGACCATGCAGAACGACTGCGCGGTGTTCCGTACCACCAAGAGCCTCGCGGAAGGCTGCGCCAACATGGACAAGGTGTTCGCCGGCAAGAGCGACCTCCGGGTCAAGGACCGCTCGATGGTCTGGAACTCCGATCTGATGGAGACGCTGGAGTTCGAGAACCTGATCCTGCAGGCAATGGGCACGATCTACTCGGCGGCCAACCGCCAGGAGAGCCGCGGCGCGCACGCCCACGAGGATCATCCCGAGCGCGACGACAAGAACTGGCTGAAACACACCGCGGTGTGGGTCGACGAGCACACGGGCAAGACCCGGATCGACTACCGCCCGGTCAACCTGCAGCCGATGAGCAACGACGTGCAGTCGTTCCCGCCCAAAGCCCGCGTGTACTGAGGCCCGCTTGTACTGAGGAATGACCGATGGCTGAGTTTGCACTTCCTGCCAATTCCAAGATCGGCGTTGGCGAGACCTACAAGGCGGCGGGCGCCAAGAACATCAAGACCTTCAAGGTCTATCGCTGGACGCCCGACGACGGCCAGAAGCCCAGGATCGACACCTACGAAGTCGACATGGATGCCTGCGGCCCGATGGTTCTCGACGCGCTGATCAAGATCAAGAACGAGATCGACACGTCGCTCACCTTCCGGCGTTCCTGCCGCGAGGGCGTGTGCGGTTCGTGCGCGATGAACATCGACGGCAGCAACACGCTCGCCTGTACCAAGTACATTTCGGACGTGAAGGGCGACATCAAGATTTATCCTTTACCGCACATGCCGGTGGTCAAGGACCTGGTGCCCGACCTCAACGTGCCCTACGCCCAACTCGCCTCGATCGAGCCGTGGCTGAAGTCGGCCACCCAGCCGCCGACTCGCGAGCGTCTGCAGTCGCCGGAGGAGCGCGCCAAGCTCGACGGCTTGTGGGAGTGCATCCTGTGCTTCTGCTGCTCGACCTCGTGCCCGAGCTATTGGTGGAGCGGCGAGCGCTATCTCGGCCCGGCGATCCTGCTGCAGGCCTATCGCTGGCTGGCCGACAGCCGCGACGAGGCCAAGGGCGAACGCCTCGACAATCTCGAGGATCCGTTCCGGCTCTATCGCTGCCACACCATCATGAACTGCACCAAGACCTGCCCGAAGAACCTGAACCCGGCGAAGGCGATCGCCGAGATCAAGAAGTTGATGGTCGAGCGTACGATCTAGGCGCCTGGTTCGGAACGGTTGAAAGACGGCCCGCCGACGCGGGCCGTTTTTCTTTGCCGTACCCTTGACTCGGTCGGTCGACCGACTTACATAACCAATATTCGGTCGACCGACCGAACCAACACGGAGGCACGCATGGGCGGTATCGCGGCAATCCTGTACGGCGTGGTGGTGTACGGCTTCTTCTTTCTCACCTTCCTCTATGCCATCGCCTTCGTCGGCAATCTGCCGCTCCCCAGGGCGATCGTGCCGCGCACCATCGACAGCGGCCCGGCGGCGCCGCTCGAAATGGCCCTGCTGATCGACGTCGTGCTGCTCGGGCTGTTCGCGGTCCAGCACAGCGTCATGGCACGCCCGGCCTTCAAGCGCTGGTGGACGCAGTTCGTGCCGCCCGCCGTCGAGCGCTCGACCTACGTGCTGTTCGCGAGCCTGCTGCTGGCGCTGCTGTGCTGGCAATGGCGTCCGATACCCGCGCCGGTGTGGACCGTGAGCAATCCGGTGGGCGTGATCGCTCTGCAGGCCATCTTCTGGCTGGGATGGGGTGTTTTGCTGCTGAGCACCTTCCTGATCAACCATTTCGAGCTGTTCGGTTTGCGCCAGGTCTGGGCCCGGCTGAGCGGCACCGAAATCCCGGCGCCGGTCTTCCGCACGCCGCTGCTCTACAGGAACGTGCGCCATCCGATCTATCTCGGCTTCGTGCTCGCCTTCTGGGCGACGCCGACCATGACCCTCGGCCATCTGCTGTTCGCCGTCGCCACCACGGGCTACATCCTGATCGGCATCTGGTTCGAGGAACGCGATCTCGTCGCGCTGTTCGGTGAGCAGTACCGGCGCTACCGTACCGAGGTCTCGATGCTCATCCCCCTGCCTCGGAGAACTCCCCGGTGAAGCAGCCAGCGGCCAGGAAGAAGAAGGCCGACACCAACATCATGTTGCTGGAGGCGGCGCGCAAGACGCTCCTCCAGCGCGGCTACTCCGGCCTGTCGACGCGCGATGTCGCGGCGGCAGCCGGGGTTCCTCTCAGCCAGATCCACTACCATTTCGGTTCCAAGCAGGGCCTCGTGCTGGCGCTGTTCGAGTATCTGAACAGCCAGTTGCTCGGTCGCCAACAGGCCTTGTTCGGCGATCCCTCGCTCTCCCTGTCGCAGCAATGGGACCGCGCCTGCGACTACCTCGACGACGACATCGCCTCGGGTTACGTGCGCGTGCTGCAGGAACTCATTGCGGCAAGCTGGGTCGAACCGGCTGTCGCCAAGGTCGTGCGTACCGGTCTGCTCGGCTGGTACGAGCTGCTGTCCGGTCTGGTGGGCAAGGCACGCGAGCTGCGCGGTACGCTCGGTCCCTTCACGGTCGAGGAAGTCGCCGCTCTGATCGGAAGCGCCTTCATCGGAGCCGAAAGCGTTCACCTGCTGGGCGTCGAAAGGCGTGGCGTGCCGGTGCGCCCCAGCCTGCGCCGCGTCGGCGACCTGATTCGTCTGTTCGAGGCGAAGGCCTAGCCCCGATGCGCGCGAAGCTGCCCGATGGTGCAGGCTTCGTCGAACGCGACGGTTCACGGTTGCATTACGAGGTTTTTGGCGCGGGCCCGCAGACCATCCTGTTCGTCCCGCCGTGGAGCATCGTCCACAGCCGCGTCTACAAGGCCCAGCTTCCGTACTTCAGCGAGCGCTTCCGCTGCATCGCCTACGACGGTCTGGGCAACGGCAAGTCCGACCGGCCCGACGCGGTCGAGGCCTATTCGCTCGAGAGTTCCGCGCTCAATGCGCTGGCGGTGATGGACGCCACTGGCACGGGACAGGCGATCCTGGTCGGCCTGTCCTATGGTGGCTACGTGTCCTGTGTGCTGGCTGCCTACCATCCCGAACGGGTGAAGGCCGCGATCCTGGCCGGGACAGCGGGCGGCGTCGGCCCCGGCAATCCGCACATGACGCCGCAGCACTTCCTGACCGGGCGCGACCAGCACCAAGGATGGGACAAGTACAATCGGGACTACTGGCTGAAGGACTATCCGGACTTCGCCGACCACTTCGTCCGCAACATCTTCTCCGAACCGCATTCGACCCGGCAGATCGAGGAGGGCGTCGAATGGGCGGCCGAGACTGACGGTCCGACCCTGGTGAAAACCGTCGAGGCGCGCAGGCTGCCGCCGTCCTTCGATGTCGGAGAGGCGATGTACGGCAAGATCAAGTGCCCGATGCTGGTCATCCACGGCACCGACGACCAAATCCAGCCCTACGAACGCGGCAGGCTGGTCGCCGAGTTGAGCGGCGGCGAGCTGCTGACCGTGGATGGCGGCGGCCACAATCCGCTCGGCCGCTTCCCTGCGAAGTGCAACACCGCGATCAACGACTTCCTCGACCGCCGGCTCGGCCTACCTGCGCCACGGCCCGCGCGCTCGCGCCATCCCGGCCCGAAGAAGGTGCTCTATCTCTCGTCGCCGATCGGCCTTGGGCACGGGCGGCGCGACATCGCGATTGCCCGCGAGCTGCGCACGCTGCATCCCGGCCTCAAGGTCGACTGGCTGGCACAGGATCCGGTGACGCGGCTGTTGTCGGCATCGGGCGAGACGGTGCATCCGCTCAGCGCGCGACTGGCCAGCGAGTCCCGGCACATCGAGGAGGAATCCGGCGAGCACGACCTGCACGCCTTCCAGGCGATCCGGCGGATGGACGAGGTGCTGATTGCCAATTTCATGGTCTTCCAGGACGCCGTCGACGAAGGCGGCTACGACCTGGTGGTCGCCGACGAGGCGTGGGACGTCGACCACTACTGGCACGAACATCCCGAGCTCAAGAAATCGAAGCTCGCCTGGATGAGCGACTTCGTCGGCTTCCTGCCCATGCCGTCGGGCGGCACGCGGGAGGAATTCCTGACCACCGACTACAACGGCGAGATGATCGGCCATGTCGAGGGCCATCCTGGCGTCCGCGACCGCGCGATCTTCGTCGGCGATGCCGCCGATATCGTGCCGCGCGGGTTCGGCAAGGACCTGCCGGCGATGCGCGACTGGATCCCTCGCCACTTCGACTTCTCGGGCTACGTCATGGGCGAGCATCCGAGCGCCTGGGGTGGCCGAACCGAACTGCGCCATCGGCTGGGCTACCGCGACGACGAGCGGGTCTGCATCGTCACGGTCGGCGGCTCGAGCGTCGGCCTGCCGCTGATCCGGCGCATCCTGCAGAGCTATCCGAGCGTGCGGCGGCACCTTCCGGACCTGCGCATGGTGGTGGTGGCGGGCCCGCGCATCGACCCTGGATCGCTGATCGTGCCGCCGGGCGTGGAAGTGCGCGCCTTCGTGCCCGATCTCGACCGCCATCTCGCGGCCTGCGACCTTGCGCTGGTCCAGGGCGGCCTGACCACCTGCATGGAACTGACTGCCGCCAACACGCCGTTCCTGTACTTCCCGCTGAAGAACCACTTCGAGCAGAACTTCCACGTCGCCCACCGGCTGGATCGCTATGGCGCGGGAAGGCGCATGGACTACGACACGGCAACGCCCGATGCGATCGCAGAGGCGATGCTCGGCCTGCTGGCCAGGCCGGTAACGTTCGCGCCGGTGCAAGCCGATGGCGCCGCCCGGGCCGCCAGGCTGCTGGCCGACTTGCTCTGACCGGCGCAGCTTTTGCTATTGTGCCCCCAAGTCAACAAAGGGGGCTTCTGATGTTTTCCAAACAGACCATCGCGCTTGCAGGCCTGTGCGGCCTGGCGGCGCTGCCGGCCTCGGCCGGCCAGACCTTCGACGCGGTGAAGGCCAAGGGCTTCGTGCAGTGCGCCGTCAACACGGGCTTGGCGGGATTTTCCTTCGCCGACAGCCAGGGCAAGTGGACCGGCCTCGACGTCGATCTCTGCAAGGCGATCGCGGCCGCCATGTTCGGCGACGCCGAGAAGGTGAAGTTCACGCCGACCACTGCCCAGCAGCGCTTCGTCGCGCTGCAGTCGGGCGAGGTCGATGTCATCACCCGCAACGCCACGCAGACGCTGCTGCGCGACACGTCGCTGGGCTTCAACTTCGCCGGCATCAACTTCTACGACGGCCAGGGCTTCATGGTGCCGGCCAAGTCGGGCATCAAGAGCGCCAAGGAACTGAGCGGCGCCACGATCTGCGTGCAGCCCGGCACCACCACCGAGCTGAACCTCGCCGACTACTTCCGCCGCAACAAGATGACCTTCAAGCCGGTGCTGATCGAGAAGCTCGACGAACTTCTCCAGGCCTACGCCTCGGGCCGCTGCGACTCCTATACCACCGACGCATCGGGCCTTGCAGCCGTGCGCGCCGGCCAGCTTTCGGGCAAGGGCGAGCACGTCATCCTGCCCGAGCGCATCTCCAAGGAGCCGCTAGGACCGATGGTGCGCCACGGCGACGACCAGTGGCTCGACCTGATCAAGTACGTACTCGACGGCATGATCGAGGCCGAGGAACTCGGTATCACCCAGGCCAATGTCGACGAGATGACCAAGAGCGACGATCCGGTGATCAAGCGCTTCCTCGGCGTCACGCCCGGCTACGGCAAGGCGGTCGGCGTCGACGAGAAGTGGATGTACAACGTCATCAAGCAGGTCGGGAACTACGGCGATAGCTTCGAACGCAATGTCGGCACAAAGACGCCGCTCAAGCTCGAGCGTGGCCAGAACGCGCTGTGGACCAACGGCGGCCTGATGTACGCGATCCCGTTTCGTTGAGCCTTGGCCGCTGAGGTCTACCCCGTACGCTCGAACCGCATCTTCTTGATACGACCGGTCGAGACCACCAGCGCCGTCACCTTGCCGGTGCGGTCGCGCACCAGATGGGCGAGTTGCGTCGCCTGGATCCAGCCGGGGGGCGACACGATCTCGACCGTGTCGCCGTCGAGGCCGTTGATCGTCCACGGTGCGCCGCCGCCGACCAGCGGACCGCTGACGGCAATGGTGAAGTCCCTGCCGCCGCGGCGCACGTGCCAGACCGCGCCGCTGTCGGGCGAGGTGTAGACGCCCTCGATCGCGGCCGGCACGGCCTTGCGCTTGCCGAGCTTCCGGTAGGTGAGGATGCGGCCGGCACCATGGTCGACCCGCACCGCGCCGGCGCGCAGCGGCTTCATCGCGAACTCCAGCGCCCCCGCTTCGGCGGCCAGCCAGCCGTCCGACCGCCGGGCCAACGCGAACGGCATGCCGTTCTGGGTCACGGTCGGTTCGTTGTTCTTCCACGCCAGCTCGAACAGGCCGGGCTCTTCGGGGTTGAACCACAGGCCGGACATCGCCTTGATCTCGGCGGCCGTGGCATTGGGCACCGCGGCCGCCAGCGCCGAGGTGCCGGTCAGCGCTTCCACGGCGACAGCGCGCGCCATGCGCCAGGGATTGATCGTCGCCAGATTGGCGATCACCACCACCGTGAGCTCGACGCCGGGGACGCGCAGGAATTCGGTGCGGTAGCCCGGCCACAGGCCGCCATGGCCGACCGTCTGCAGGCCGCGCAGGGGGCCGACCGCGACGCCGCGGCGATAGTGGTTGGCGTGCCCGTCGGCCAGCGGGTGCGGCGCGACGAGCTGCGCCGGCAGGTCGTTGGGTTCGAGGCTCGGCTTGTCGAAGTGCCGGCTCCAGATCAGCAGATCCTCGACCGACGAGGTCAGGCCGCCTTCGCCGCCCTGCGGATAGGCATGGCTGGCGCGGCGGAAGCCGGTCTCGGCGTCACCAAGATAGCCGGTGGCGAGATCGGGAATGATCGTGTCGATTTCCGGCTCCAGCGCGGTATGGCTCATGCCCAGCGGCTTGAAGATGCGCTCGGCGAGGAAGGCGCCCAGCTTCATTTTGCTCACGCGCTCGATGATCGCGCCCAGCAGCAGGAAGTTGGTGTTGCTGTAGAGGAAGCGGCTGCCAGGCGCGAAGTTGAGATGCCGGTTGCGCATGCAGGCCGCCATCAGGTCGGACGGCCGTGCCGGCTGGCCGAGGCCATGGCCGCCCAGTCGAAGCAGTTCGAGAAAATCCGGCAGGCCCGAGCTGTTGCGCATCATCTGGTCGAGCGAGACCGGCAGCGGCGCAAGCTCCTTGATGTACTTGTGCGGCGGATCCAGGAGCCTGAGCTTGCCTTCGTGTGTCAGCATCAGCGCGGCGGTCACCGTGAACTGCTTGCTTACCGAGGCGATGCGAAAGCGCGTCTTCTCCGTGATCGGCACGTTGTGCTCGATGCTCGCGAGCCCATAGCCCTTGCACAGTTCGAGATGGCCCGCGCGTGTCACCGCCACGACGGCGCCCGGCGACCCCGGCCGCGTGTACTTCGCAAACAGCGCGTCGACGCGGCGTTCGAGCGAGAGGGAGTCGACAGGCTTGGCCATTGTCTGCACCTTGGAGCTTGAAAGGGAGGAATCGACCGATGGATCGGCGCTTCGTGAAAGTGGAGAAAGGGCTCGGCCCGCAGGGGCGGGTCGCCGTCGTGCATTTCGATCGGGGCGACAATATCAACGCGCTGAGCCAGCAGGCAATGCGCGAGCTGCGCGACGTGCCGCGCGACTTCGAGGACGATCTCGAGACGTCGGTCGTGATCCTGACCGGCTCGGCCAAGGCCTTCTGCGCGGGCTTCGACCTCAAGGACCCAGAGGGCCGTCAGCGCGACGCCCTGTCGGTCGGCGAGCGGATCCATCGCCAGCGGCTCGGTCCGAAGATGTGCAAGGCCTGGCAGGACATGGACCAGGTGACAATCGCGGCGGTCGAGGGCCACTGCGTTGGCGGCGGCGCCGCACTGGTCGTCTCCCTCGATTTCCGCACCTGCGGGAAGAGCGCGCACTTCCGCATTCCCGAGGTCGAGCTCGGTATGAACATGAGCTGGGGCTCGATCCCGCGCATGCTGGCGCTGATGGGACCCGCCCGCACCAAGCAGGCGGTGATCCTGGCGTCGGACCGCATCTCGTCGGCGGAGGCGCTCGACTGGGGCCTGGTCGAGAACGTGGTCGCGGACGGCCGGGCCCTTGCCGAGGCCATGGCCTTCGCCGAAAGGATCGCGCGCCAGCCGCCGATTCCGGTGCGCATGAGCAAGGCCTCGGTCAATCGCCTGGCGCACGCGCTCGACGATCTCGCCGCGCACATGGATGCCGACCAGAACGTGCTGACCGGCCTCACGGAGGACTACAAGGAAGGAACGTCGGCATTCCGCGAGAAGCGCAAGCCGGTATTCAAGGGGCGCTGACGCCCTCCTAGAACTTCCGGTTCGGCAGGTCGTCGATGACCTTCTGCCGCTCTGGATCTTCCATCATCTGCCAGCGGCCGATCTCGGGGATGGTGCGCTTGCAGCCGAGGCAGAGATTGCTGATGCGATCGATCGTGCAGATGCCGATGCAGGGCGACATTACCCGGCGGATCGGCCGCGGCGGCGGCGCGGAGGCGGGCTCGCTCACGCCGGTCAGGGCTTCTTGCTCAGCATCGAGAGCTGGCTCTGCAACTCGTCGAGCTTGCGCTTGAGATCGTCGATCGCCTGATCGCCGGGCGGGCCGGACGATACGGGCGGGCTCCTGGGCGGCTCCGTGCCCGTCGCGCCGGCACTGCCCTGGCCCGCAGCACCGGGGCCTCCTGCACCGGGGCCCGTGCCGAACGGATTGAACATGCGCATGGCGTTTTCGAACATCGCCATGTTCTGTTTGCCCATGGCCTCGAATTGCTGGAAAGGGTTGAAGCCGAACGCGTTCTGCATGTAGCGCCGCATCTGCTCCTGATTGCGCGAGAACTGCGCCATCGACATCTCGAGATATTGCGGCACCACGCCCTGCAGGCTGTCGCCGTAGAACGAGATCAGCTGGCGCAGGAAGGGAATCGGCAGCAGGTTCTGGCCGCTCTTGCTCTCTTCCTCGAAGATGATCTGGGTCAGGACCGAGCGGGTGATGTCCTCGCCGGTCTTGGCGTCGTAGACCACGAAGTCGGTCTTGTCCTTCACCATCTGCGACAGGTGATCGAGCGTGACATAGGCCGAGGTGGCGGTGTTGTAGAGCCGCCGGTTGGCGTACTTCTTGATGACGACCGGAGCCGGCTTGGGACCGCTGTCGGGTGCTGCCTGTTCGGCCATTACGCTCGCGCTCCTCCGGCGCCCCGGACCACTCGTGAACGCCCGTTTACATTCAGATGAAAACCTTAGCGCCGATACCGCAGTGCGACAAGGAGCCCTTTGCGGCTGCGAACGGGCGTTTCGGCAGGTGTGCGCTATAGTGCTCCCATGGCGCCCGAAAGCGACGAGCCCCGCAGCGGCGATCCGGTCGATTTCGACCGGCTGGCCCGGCGTTATCTCGATCTCTGGCAGACCCAGCTCTCGGGCCTCGCCTCCGACCAGGCGCTGACCGAGCAGGTCGCGCGGCTGTTCGCGGCCGCGAACGCGCAGGTTGCGTCTGCAATACAAGCTGCCCAAGCTGCCACGAATGGCGACACGAAGACTGGGACCGCGTCCGCTGCCGCTCCATCTGGGAACGGCCCTGATGACGTGGGCGAGCTCAGACGCCGCGTGGCGACTCTCGAAGCTCGGATCGCCGAACTCGAAGCCCGACTCGCCGGTAAATGATCTCCTGAAGGAGATCGCCGGTCTCGATCCGCAGCGCTTCGGCGAGGCACTCCAGCGCGAGATCGGCCGGCGCATGGAGCGCATGGCCGACGGAATCCTGGCCTATCGCCGGCATCCCGTGCAGCGCGACCTCGAGAATCCGCCGGCCGCGTGGAGCGAGGGCAACACGCGTTTGCTCGACTATGGCGCCACGCACAAGGCCGCGCGCACCCGCACGGCGCGCGCCGTGCTGGTCGTGCCCTCGCTGATCAATCGCTGGGCAGTGCTCGACCTCACTGCCGAGAAGAGTCTGCTGCGCGCCATGGCGGCGGCGGGGCTGCGGCCCTACCTGATCGACTGGGGCACGCCCGACGACGAGGAGCGCCGGTTCGACCTTGCGGCCTACATCGCGCGCCTCGAGCGCGCGCTGGCGTTCGTCGCCAGGCGCTCGCGGCGCTCGCCGGCCGTGATGGGCTACTGCATGGGCGGCACGATGGCGGTGGCGCTGACCGCGCGCCGCCCGCGCAAGGTGGCGAAGCTCGCGCTGCTCGCGGCGCCGTGGGATTTTCACGCCGACAAGGCAGGCCACGCCCTTCTGCTGTCGATGGGGCCGACGCTGGCCGATGCCGCCGACAAGATCGGCGAGCTGCCGGTCGACATCCTGCAGACCCTCTTCTGGTCGCTCGATCCCTGGCTCGCGACGAAGAAGTTCGAGCGCTTCCTGCGCCTGGAGCCGGGCAGCGAGGGCGCGCGCGAATTCGTGCTGCTGGAGGACTGGATCAACAGCGGCGCGCCGCTCGCGGGCCCCGTGGCGCGCGAGTGCCTGATCGGCTGGTACGGCGACAATCTGCCCGGCACGGGCAAGTGGGTGGTCGACGGCAAGCGCATCCTGCCGTCGAAGATCGCGCGGCCGTCGCTGATCATGATCCCGTCAGGCGACCGCATCGTGCCGCCGCAATCGGCATCGGCACTGGCCGATCCCAGGCGCGGCCTCAAGAACGTCACGCGCCTCGATTTGCCGCTGGGCCATATCGGCATGGTGGTGAGCGGCCGTGCCCGTGAGCTTTGCTGGACGCCCTTGATCGACTGGCTCAAGGCCAAATGATGGCCGAGCAGCGGCCCGTCGATTGGCGCATCGCGTCCGTCTGGGCGGCAATTCTCGTCATCTCCTGTCTCGCTTCGTCCTATGTCGGTCTCAGCGACGAGCTGCGACGCGGGCGGAGCATTCCCTTCGGCACGATCTTCGCCACCGAGGCGACTAGTTACCTGGTGATCGCCGCCCTCATCCCGGCGGTCTACGGGGTGCAGCGGCGCTTTCCCCTGACCGAGCCTCGCAACCTGCTGGTCCACGCCGCGGCACTGGTGCCGTTCAGCCTGGCACACACCGCCGGCATAGCGGCGCTGCGCTATCTGTGGTTTGCCGCCATCTTGGGCGAGGAATTCAGCTTTCCGCTGACCCTGGAGCGGCTGGGCTACGAGTTCACCAAGGACATCATCGCCTACGCCACGATGAATATCGGCGTCATGGCTCTGGACTACGTACGCCAGCGCATCGGGCAGCGGACGGAGGCCAGTGCGGCGCCAGTCGCTGCCGCCAGCCGCCCCGAGCGCTTCGCGGTGCGCAAGCGGGGTGGCAGCGAGGTCATGGTCGAGGTGGCCGACATCGACTGGATCGAGGCGGCCGGCAATTACGCCGTCCTGCATGTGCGCGGCGAGACCTTCGAGATCCGCTCTTCCCTCGCCCGGCTGGAGGGTGAGCTCGACCCCGGCCGCTTCGTGCGGGTTCACAAGTCCCACATCGTGAACATCGCCCGCGTGGCGGAGGTCACGCCCTGGGTGAGCGGCGACTGGCGCATCCGGCTGCAGGACGGCGCCGAGGTGAATCTGAGCCGCCGCTATCGCCAGCGCTTCGAGGCGCTGGCGCCAGTGCGGAGCTGAGGTGCGGAACTGACCGGACGTCGCGCGCGCGGTGCCGGTCGTCCCACCGTGATCGCCGGTCGTCACAATTCGCCCTGGGAGCAAGGAGTTGGCGGCTAGGACTCGCCGCGCCCAGGGTGGGCGAATGGAGAGCACGTCATGATGCGTAGAGACCTGATCAAGTATGTGGGTGCCGCCTCCCTGCTGGGCGGCGCGGCAGTCTCACAGGCCCAGACGGCCGCCGCCGGCGCCTTCACGCGGGTGCGGCCGGGCGAGCCAGGCTGGCCAAGCGAGGCCCGGTGGCAGGAGCTGAAGGCCCGGGTCGGCGGCCAGCTGGTGCGCGTGACCTCGCCGCTCGACGCCTGCAAGGGCGGCGACAAGGCGGTCTGCGACGCCGCCTTCAAGGGCTTCAAGAACCCCTATTTCATCCGCGACAACGTCGCGCTCACGCAGACCACCGGCTGGGCCGAGGCGTGGACATCGAGCCCCAGCGCCTGTGCCATCGACGCCCGCCATGCAGAGGACGTCGCTGCGGCGGTGAACTTCGCGCGCGAGCACAGGCTTCGGCTGGTCGTGCGCGGCGGCGGACACAGCTACACCGGTACGTCCAACGCCGCCGACTCGCTGCTGGTCCGTACCCGGCCCATGGATCAGATCGCGATGCACGATGCTTTCGTGCCTCAGGGCTGCAACGTCGCGCCGACCCAGGCGGTGTCGCTCGGCGCCGGCAACATCTGGCTGAAGGCCTATGCCGCCGTCACCAAGGCTGGCCGTTACGTCCAGGGCGGCGGTTGCTGCACGGTGAACGTCGCGGGCCTGATCCAGAGCGGCGGCTTCGGCAGCTTCTCCAAGAAGTTCGGCCTCGCCTCGGCAGGCCTGCTCGAGGCCGAACTGGTCACCGCCGACGGCCAGGTGCGGGTGGTCAATGCCTGCCGCGAGCCCGAGCTGTTCTGGGCGCTGAAGGGCGGCGGTGGCGGCAGCTTCGGGATCGTCACGCGGGTCACGCTCAAGACCCATCCGCTGCCGGACATTCTCGGTGGCGTGTTCGGCACGATCAGGGCCAGGTCCGACGACGCGTTCCGCCGCCTGATGACGCAGTTCATGACTTTCTATCGCGACAGGCTGATGAACCCGACCTGGGGCGAGTCGGTGCGCTTCCGGCCCAACAATCTGCTGGAAATCTCGATGGTCTTTCAGGGCATCGACCAGGCGACCGCACAGGCGACATGGAAGCCGTTCGCGGAGTGGCTGGCGGCGTCGCCCGCCGAGTACGACGTTTCGGGGCCGATCATGGCGCTCGCGGCGCCAGCGCACTTCTTCTGGGACGTCGAGTTCCTGAAGAAGAACCTGCCGCAGGCGATCATCTCGGACGACCGTCCGGGTGCGCCCGACGATGCGGTGTTCTGGGCCGGCAATCTCAACGAGGCCGGCTGGTACATCCATGACTACGAATCGGTATGGATGCCGCAGGCGCTGCTGGCCGACGGCGCGCTCGCTCGCCTGGTCGAGGCGATGTTCGCGGCGTCACGCAAGTGGGCGTTCCAGTTCCATTTCAACAAGGGACTGGCGGGCGCCCCGGCCGAGGCGATCGCGGCATCGCGCGACACCGCGATGAACCCGGCGGCCCTCGATGCCTTCGCGCTGGCGATCGTGTCGGCGTCCGGCGCACCCGCGTTCGCGGGCTTTGCCGGCCACGAACCCGATCTCGCCAAGGCCAGACGCGATGCGGAAGCGGTCGGCGCCGCGCTTGCCGAGCTCTCTAAGCTGGCGCCGGGCGCGCCGTCCTATCTCACCGAGGCGAGCTATTTCCAGAAGGACTGGCAGCAGGCGCATTGGGGCGGCAACTACGAGCGCCTGAGCGCCGCGAAGAAGAAGTACGACCCCGACGGCCTGTTCTTCATTCATCATGGTGTCGGCAGCGAGGCCTGGAGCCGCGATGGCTTCAGCCGCCTCTGAACCGCCTGCGGGATCTGGAGATGGCGTAGAGCACGAGTGTACGGCCCTCGTCGGTCGTCCACTCGCGCTCGCGCGTCATGCCGACCTTTTCGAGCGAACGCTGACCGGGCCCGTTGGTGGTGCGCGTGATGGCGATCACGCGGTCGAGGCCGGCGACCTCGAAGGCATAATCAACGGAGACGTGGCCCAGCTCGGGCCCGAAGCCCTTGCCCTGGGCCTCCGGCGTGAACGCGGCACGGAGCGCGATGCCGAGCCCGCCGTCGTGGATACGCAGGCCGCCATATCCAACCATCCGCCCGCCGGCGCGCTCCGTCACGGTCCAAGAGCCGAAGCCGAAAGCCGCCCATTCCGCCTCATAGTCCGCCACCAGGGCGTCGCTCTGCCGGCGATCCAGCGTGCCGTGCTTCAAAAGCTCCATGATGCGCGCATCGGCATGCAGAACGGCCATCCGGTCGCAGTCGCCATAGCCGATCGGCTCGAATTTCAGGCGTTCCGTGGAGATGCTTCGACGATCCAAGTCGGGTCCTTGCCGGCTTCGAGCAGGGGTCTATAAAGTCCCCGACGGGGCGTCCCGCAAGGAGGTTTTCATGGCAACCGAAATCGTTATCGCGAGCGCAGCGCGCACGCCGGTCGGTTCATTCAATGGCGCATTCGGCGCGGTGCCGGCGCACGATCTCGGCAAGGTGGCCATCAAGGGTGCGCTGGAGCGCGCCAAGGTGAAGCCCGAAGAAGTCGACGAAGTGATCATGGGCCAGATCCTGTCGGCGGGTCAGGGTCAGAACCCGGCTCGTCAGGCCGCGGTCAACTCCGGCATCCCGGTCGACAAGACCGCACTCGGCATCAACCAGCTTTGCGGCTCGGGCCTGCGCGCCGTCGCCTTCGGCTGGCAGGCGATCCGCAACGGCGACGCCAACATCATGGTGGTCGGCGGTCAGGAGAGCATGAGCCAGGCCCCGCACGTCGCTCATCTGCGCGACGGCACCAAGATGGGCGAAATGAAGATGATGGACTCGATGCTCAAGGACGGCCTGTGGGATGCGTTCCACGGCTATCACATGGGCAACACCGCCGAGAACGTGGCGCAGAAGTACCAGATCACCCGCGCCGAACAGGACGCGTTCGCGGCCTCGTCGCAGA
Organism: uncultured Reyranella sp.; assembly: GCA_964480235.1. Lineage (GTDB taxonomy): Bacteria > Pseudomonadota > Alphaproteobacteria > Reyranellales > Reyranellaceae > Reyranella. The sequence continues at coordinate 15,251 of CAYZQZ010000042.1, forward strand.
ACAAGGCCGAGGCGGCGCAGAAGAGCGGCCGCTTCAAGGACGAGATCGTTCCGGTCACCGTGAAGACCCGCAAGGGCGACGTGGTCGTCGATACCGACGAGTTCCCGCGCCACGGCACCACGGTCGAGACGCTGGCCAAGCTGCGCCCGGCCTTCTCCAAGGAAGGCTCGGTCACGGCCGGCAACGCCTCGGGCATCAATGACGGCGCGGCCGCCCTCGTTCTCATGAGCGCCGACGAAGCCAAGAAGCGCGGCATCAAGCCGCTCGCCAAGATCGTGTCGTGGGCGACCACCGGCGTCGATCCGGCGATCATGGGCATCGGCCCTGTCACCGCCTCCCAGGCCGCCCTCAAGAAGGCCGGCTGGACGGTGAAGGACCTCGATCTGGTCGAGGCCAACGAGGCATTCGCCGCCCAGGCCGTTGCGGTCGGCAAGGAACTCGGCCTCGATGCCTCCAAGCTCAACGTCAACGGCGGCGCGATCGCGCTCGGCCATCCGATTGGTGCCTCGGGCGCGCGCGTTCTGACCACACTGCTCTATGAAATGCAGAAGCGCGACGCCAAGAAGGGCCTCGCCACGCTGTGCATCGGCGGCGGCATGGGTATCGCGATGTGTGTCCAGCGCGACTGACGATCCGGGAGTCTCACTGTTCATCCCTCAGGGGGTGAGACGGTGAGACTCTTTTTTTGTCCTAAAGGCCGAGCTCGCTGAGCCCCGGATGGTCATTGGGCCGGGGCCCGGGCGCCGGCCAGTGGAACTTGCGCTCGGCGGCCGCGATCGGCAGATCGTTGATCGAGGCGTGACGGCGGCGCATCAGGCCGTTGTCGTCGAACTCCCAGTTTTCGTTGCCGTACGAGCGGAACCAGTTGCTTGAATCGTCGCGCCATTCGTAGGCGAAGCGCACGGCGATGCGGTTGCCGCTGCAGGCCCACACTTCCTTGATCAGCCGGTAGTCGAGCTCCCGGGCCCACTTGCGCGTGAGGAACGCCTTTATCGCCTCTCGGCCGGAAAAGAACTCCGCTCGATTGCGCCAGGCGCTGTCGGACGTGTAGGCGAGCGAGACCCGCTCGGGATCGCGGCTGTTCCAGGCGTCCTCGGCAGCGCGCGCCTTCACGGCGGCTGTCTCCAGGGTGAAAGGCGGCAGAGGCGGGCGAGGGGCGTCGGTCATGCGCGCACTCTAGCCGCGGCTCGCCCGTGGAGTCTCGGTGCCTTCAGGCCCGGGCCGGTTGAGGCATCGCGCGCAGCCGGGCGAGCGGCGAGAGCACGATCGACAGGGCCGACAGCACGAAGCAGGCGGCGACCAACGCGAGGGCGGCCCGGAGGCCGGCCTGGCTGGCGACCAGGCCGCCTGCCAGCGCGCCGAGCGGGCGCATGCCGTACATCGCCGTCTGCAGGGTGGCGTTGACCCGGCCCATCAGGTGCGCCGGCGTCACGAGCTGACGCACGGTCGTCTGGCAGATCAGCCACAGCATCGGACCGAATCCGATGAGGAAGAAGCCGATCGCCGGTGCCGCAAAGCGGTCGAGCTGCGGCGCCAGCAGG
>CAYZQZ010000043.1:0-16765 GCA_964480235.1 uncultured Reyranella sp.
ACGGCGGATCGACAGCGTTGTGGGAATGGGCATACGGCGTTTCTACGCTTGCTCCGCTACCGCCTCCAATGTTGATTGCGTGCATGACCGAGCTGAAAGACGCCATCGCCTTCGCCCAATCGATCGAATCGAAATGGGCGGCGAACATGAAGTTGCCCGATGGGCAGTTCGTGATGACCTACGATTCCGGCGAGAAATTCCCGGACAACGAGATCCTGGGCCCGGTGACGCCACGCGGCGGACATGCGGGCATCGTCTATCGCGGCGGCAAGGTCCTGGCCGAATGGGGCGACTCCGGGCGCGCCGACATGACCTTCTCGGTGGCCAAGAGCTTCCTGTCGCTGCTGGCGGGCCTGGCGGTCGGCGACGGCCTGATCAAGAGCCTCGACGACAAGGTCCAGCCCTATGCGCAGACGGCCGGCGATACGAGCTTCGACAGCGACCAGAACAAGGACATCACGTGGCGGCACCTGCTGAGCCAGACCAGCGAATGGTCGGGCACGCTGTTCGACAAGGAAGACCGCATCGACCACAACCGCGTGGTCGGCCTGCAGGTCGCCGAAGCGCCAAAGGGCACGCGCCGGCAGATGAAAAAGCCGGGCAGCTACTACGAATACAACGACGTCCGCGTGAACCGGACCTCGCTGTCGCTGCTGCAGCTCTTCAAGGAGCCGCTGCCGTCGGTGCTCAAGCGCCGCATCATGGATCCGATCGGTGCGTCCAACGGCTGGAAGTGGGATGGCTATCGCAATTCCACCGTGAAGATCGACGGTAAGGACATGATCTCCGTGCCGGGCGGCGGCCACTGGGGCGGCGGCATCGTGATCTCGGCCAAGGATCTCGCGCTGATGGGCCTGCTGGCGGCGCAGAATGGCGCCTGGAATGGCAAACAGATCCTGCCGAGAGACTGGATGGCGGAATCGACAAAACCCAGCCCGGTCGCGCCCTTCTACGGGCTGATGTGGTGGCTCAATACCGACCGCCGGCAATTCGCGGCAGCATCCGAACGCAGCTACTTCGCCTTCGGCTGGGGCAGCCACATCGTCTGGATCGATCCCGACAACGACCTCGTCACGGTGCTGCGCTGGGTCGAGCGCAAGCAGGCCGGCGGCTTCGTCGAGCGCCTGCTGGGAGCGGTCGGGAAATGAGCCTCGACTACTCCGCCGTACCGCGCATGCCCGACGGCCGTACGGCCCTGGAACACATCGAGGAAGTCGCCGCCAGGTCCCACGCCATCCAGGTGCCGATGGGAAATGGCGGTAAGATGATGTGGCACGTCTGGGGCGAGGATCCGAAGAAGCCCACCTTGCTGCTGTTCCATGGCGGCTCGGGTTCGTGGATCCACTGGATCCGCAACGTCCTGCCACTTTCGGAACACTTCTCGGTCTATGCCGGCGACATGCCGGGCCTCGGCGACAGCGATCCGCCGAACGACGTGCGCGACATCTGGTCTGTGACCGACTGCGTCGACCACGCGGTGCGCGAACTGCTGTCGAAGGATCGGCAGTTCTTCTTCACCGGATTCTCGTTCGGCGGCATGGTGTCGGGACATCTGTCGACGAAGATGCCTGAGCGCATCCGGCGCATCGTGTTCGTGGGTGCGGGCGGCCTCAAGGCCACGCGCAAGCCGACCGAGAAACTGCACAAGCTGCTGCCCACGATGGCCCCGCAGGTGCTGGCCGACGAGGCGCGGCGCAATCTCGAACTGCTGATGCTGCACGACCCGAAGAACGTCGACGGTGTCGCCATCCACATGCAGATCCTGAATACGACGCGCGCCAAGACGCGCAGCCGCGACATGGGCATCGCGGGCGCTCTGTCCAACGTGCTGCCGCAGGTAAAGACGCCCTTCACCGGCATCTGGGGCGAGTTCGATTCGACGACCTATCCCTACATCCAGGAACGCATCGACCTGTTCGCGGCGCTTCAGCCGGATTTCCGGATGCACCAGATCCCCGGGGCCGGTCACTGGGTCGCCTACGAGTCCGCCGACGCCTTCAACAAGACGCTGATGGAGGTTCTGAAATGAAGACCGACGTCACCGAGATCGCCGACAGAATCTATCGTCTTTCGACCTTCGTGCCGCAGATCGGCCCGACCGGCTTCACCTTCAACCAGTTCCTGATCGACGCCGACCAGCCGCTGCTGTTCCATTACGGCCACCGCGCGATGTTCCCGCTGATCTCCGCCGCGGTGAAGAGCGTTATCCCGCTCGAAAAGCTGCGCTGGACGACCTGCAGCCACGTCGAAGGCGACGAGTCGGGCGCGCTGAACGAATGGCTTGCCGCAGCCCCCAATGCCGTGCCGGCACACGGCCAGGTCGGCATCAACATCTGGCTGACGGACATGGCCAATCGCGGCCCACGCACGCTCAAGAACGACGAGACGATCGATCTCGGCGGCAAGAAGGTGCGCTGGCTCGACACGCCGCACGTGCCGCACAACTGGGACGCCGGCCTGATCTACGAGGAAACGACGGGCACGCTGTTCAGCAGCGATCTGTTCACCCAGACGGGCGCCTGCGAAGCGACAACGACGGGCGACATCGTCGATGCCGCGATCGCCACGGAAAAGGCCGTGCCCTTCATGCCGGCGACGCCGCTTGCCGCGCCAACCCTGCAGCGACTGGCGGGGCTCAAGCCCACGACCATCGCCTTGATGCACGGCCCGAGCTTCAAGGGCGACGGCGGCTCGGCGCTGGCAGCGCTCGCGACCTACTACGCGAACGGCAAGAACTAGGGCGACGAGCGCAGCCCCAGCGAGCCGAGATAGCTCCAGCGCACCGTGGCATTGGACAGCCGCATGTTGTCGAGATACTGCGCCATCGCGCGGGCGATCAGCTCGTCCGGCGGCTTCGTCGCGGTGCGGTGGTCGGCGAACGCCACGATATCGCTCCAGCCCTCGGGGCGCGGGATCGACACGACGGTCGAGGGCGTGTCGAGGTTCTTGTAGGTCCAGAACGACCAGCCGATCCCGTGACTCTCGTGCAGCTTGCGGAATCCTTCGTTCCAATCGTCAGTGAGCTCGCCGGTTTCGCCGAGGAACAGCGGCACGTTGTAGCGCGCGGAAAAGTTCAGGTGTCGCTGGATCGAGTCGCGCTTCGTGCTCGCCCAGAACGAGTGATAGGTGTAGGCGAGATTGTCGGCAAAAGGCGGGCCGAACATGTCGAAGCTCGAGCTCCACTGCCCGCCCGCCAGGATGATGACGCGGCCCGGATCGACGGCGCGCACCGCCGCTGTCGCTTCCCTGTAGAAAGGTTCGAGCCTCGGATTGAGCGTGGCGACATCGTGATAGGGCGCGATCGGCTCGTTGAGCAGGTCATAACCCAGGATCGCCGGATTGCCGGCGTAGCGCTTGGCGATCGCCGCCCAGAGCTTGACCGTCATCTCGCGGTGTTTGGGCACGTAGAACATCAACGGATAGCCCGGCCCGTCGTCGTGATTGATGCCGGTCTGGCCGCCGGGCGCGGCATGCAGGTCGACGATGGCGTAGAGGCCCGCCTCGCGTACCCAGCCCAGCACACGGTCGAGCAGCGCCCAGCCATCACCCTGCATGGCGCCGTCGTCGGTCATGAACAGCGCGTAGTGCAGCGGGATTCGCACGGTGTTGAAGCCGACCGACCTGATGAAGCGGATATCGTCCTCAGCGATGTAGCGGTCACGGTACGTCTTCCAGAAGGCGGCGGCCTCGTCGGGTCCCAGCAGGCGGTCGAACGCGCCGTAGATCTGGCGCGGCGACTTCGAGACCTCGAACTTGAACATGTAGCCTTCGGGCATCAGCCAGTTGCCGAGACTGATGCCCTTGATCTGCAGCACCGACCCGTCGGGCGCCACGAAGCTGCGTCCTTCGGTACGCACCAGCCGGCTGTCGGCGGCAACCGGGCCGGCCACCGCCATCAAGCCGAGCAGGATCAAGAGCACGAGACGCATGACGGCACGGTAGCAGACGAATAAGGTCTCCCCCGAATGATTCTCGCCGCCCTTCTGTTGCCGGTCGCCGTCGTGGCGATCGTGTTCGCCATCCAGCGCCTGCGCCTTCCCGCCTTTCTCGCCCTGATGGCCGTGGTCGTGGGCTACGGCATCGCCGCCCAGATGACCTTCCAGTCGATCGGCAAGGCGTTCGGCCTGGGCTTCGTGTCGGCGCTCGAGCAGACCGGCCTGCTGGTGGTGGCGGCCAGCCTCGTCGGCACGTTGCTGCGCCCACACCCCCTGACTCCGGCCTCTGCCGCCGTGGCGGGCATTCTCGCGGGTCTCGGCGGCTCGGCCAGTTCAGGCCTCGCCCTGTTGAAGCCGGCGGGCCGCGCCGTGACGCTCTCGCTCGCCATTCTGGCCGTCCATGCCCTGGTCGCGCCCTCGCCGCTCGCGGTCGCGGCAATGTCGGTGATGAAGGCCAACCTCGCCACGATGCTTGCTCTCACCGTGCCCGTGGCGGCGATCATCGTGCTGGTGATTTGGCTGTTCGCCCGGCACATCGACGGCCTGCAGGGCGACCTCTCCTGGGCGTGGCTGGCCATCGCCATGCCGCTCGGCCTGCTGGTGCTGCAGGCGATCGCCCAGATGCCGAGCGAGCCGCTGGGCAAGGGCGGCGCCCGCGAGTTCTATACCGGCATCAGCCGGTCATTGATCCTGGCCGTGCTGGCGATCGGCCTGGCCGTCCTGCTGTCGCGACGCTGGCAGCCCGAGAAGCTGGCCGATGCGAGCTGGGCGCCGCTGCTGCTGACCGTCGGCGCCGCCGGCGGCCTCGCGCGCGTGCTCGACGAGACCGGCATGGCCGAACTTCTGGCCGAGAAGGCGCTGCACCCCGGCCTCGGCCTGCTGACGCCATTCCTCGCCGCCGCGATCGTCAAGACGATGCAGGGCAATTCGCTGTCGGCCGTACTGACTGCCTCGGGCATGGTCGAGCCGATGCTGCCGGCGCTGGGCCTCGACACTGCGAGCGGCCGGGCGCTCGCGGCGGCGGCGGCGGGCGCCGGCTCGATCGCGATCTGCCACGTCAACGATCCGTTCTTCTGGATCTCCGCCGACATCGGCAAGCTCTCGCCGGCACAGGCGCTCCGGCTGGTTTCCGTCAGCAGCCTGCTGGTCGGCCTCGCAGCGCTGCTCCTGCTCGGCCTGGTGCGCTACCTCTTCTAGTCTAGCTTCACGCCCGAGGCCTTCACCGCCGGCGCCCAGAGCTTGCGGTCCTCCTCGATGAACTCCTTGAGGCCGGTGCGGCCGGCCGGCGGCACGTCGAGGCCAAGATCGTCGACCCAGCGCTTCTGGATCTCGGGCTGCTTCAGCGCCTCGGCGATGGCGGCTTCGAGCTTCGCCACGATCGGCTCGGGCGTCGCCGCCGGGGCGCCGACGCCGTACCACGACGTGGCGACGTAACCCTTGACCGTCTCGCCAATCGCCGGAATGTCGGGTGCCGCCTTGGAGCGTTCGGCCGAGGTGACGCCCAGGCCCTTCAGCTTGCCACCGCGGACCTGCGGCAGCATCGACGGCATGTTGGCGAACATCATCGACACCGTGCCGGAGATGACGTCGTTGTAGGCAGGTCCGGCGCCCTTGTAGGGCACGTGCACGATGTCGACGCCGGCCAGCGACTTGAAGAGCTCGCCGCTCAGGTGCAGCGACGTGCCGGGCCCCGACGACGCGAAGGAGTACTTGCCGGGCGATTCCTTGCAGAGCGCAATCAGCTCGGCGACGTCGTTGGCCGGAACCGACTGCGTGAGGCCGAGCAGGTTGGCCAGGATCGCCACCCGCGAGATTGCCACGATATCCTTGTCCGGATCGTAGGGCAGCTTGCTGTAGAGCATCGGATTGAGCGTGTGGCTCGCGACCGAGATCAGGGCGAGCGTGTAGCCGTCCGGCGCCGCGCGTGCCATTTCAACCGTGCCGATATTGCCGCCGGCGCCACCCTTGTTGTCGACCACGAACTGCTGGCCGAAGGTCCGCGAGAGCTGGTCGCAGATCAGCCGGCTCACCGTGTCGGTGCCGCCGCCCGGCGCGAAGGGCACGATGAAGCGCACGGCCTTGTTCGGCCAAATGGCCTGTGCCCGCAGGCCCGGCGCGAGGGCGGGTGCGGCCAACGCTCCTGCAAGGCCTGCTTTCAGCAAGGCGCGTCTTTGCATGGCATTTCCTCGGTTTCGTTGAAGCTACCCTAGCCCAAGCTGGGTTAGCTTGGCGTCAATGAATGGACCTTTGGGGGAACTGTTCCGTCTCCCGGATTTTCTCCGGCTGTGGCTGGTCGGGGCGACCGGAAACGCGATGCGCTGGCTCGAGTTGCTGGCGTCGGGACTGTTCGCCTGGGAGGTGACCCAATCGGCACTCGCCGTGACCGTCGTCGTCGCCGTGCGCCAGCTGCCGCAGCTCTTCTTCGGCGCCTTCGTCGGCGCGATCTCCGAAGCGGTCAACCGCAAGACCATCGTAATGCTGGCACTGCTGGTGCCGGCGCTGGTCTCGACCGTCCTCGCAACGCTCGCCACCACCGGGCAGCTCGAATTGTGGTGCGTGACGCTGGGCAATTTCATCTCCGGCACGATGTGGTCGACCGAAATGTCGACGCGCCGGCGCATGGTCGGGGAGGTCGCGGGTCCACATCGCATCGTTCCGGCGATCGCACTCGATTCGGCCACTAATGCGGCGACCCGCATGATCGGCCCGATCCTGGGCGGCGTGATCTTCGGCTGGCTGGGCATGAGGGGCGCCTACACCCTCACCGCCCTGGTGCAGTTCCTGGCCGCCTTCGCGCTGGCGGGCCTCGTTTACGAGCAGGTGCCGCGGCGGCTCGACCTCGCACGCATTCCCGCCGAGATTGCCGAGGGCCTGGCATTCGCGCGTACCCGCAACACCATCCTGCTGGTCTACGGCGTCACCGTCGTGACCAACGCGTTTGCCTTCGCCTATTCCGGCCTGGTGGCGCCGATCGGCAGCGGCGTGTTCCACGTCTCGCCCGCCCTGGTCGGCCTGCTCGCGGCCGCCGAACCTCTCGGCGCGCTACTGGGCGGCGCCCTGATCGCGGCCGGCGTCGTACGCATGGACCGCCGGCTGACCTTCGCCGGCGGCGCCGGCCTCTTCATGGTGGCGCTGATCGTGATGGCGCTGTCGCCATCCTATTGGCTGGCGTTCTCGGTCCTGGTGATCGGTGGCTTCGGCACGGCGGGCTTCGGCAACATGCAGACGACCCTAATGCTGACCGAGGCTCCCACCGAGATGCGCTCGCGACTGATGGGTCTGGTCACGGTCGGCATCGGCACCGGCCCGCTCGGCGTCCTGACGGCCGGTCTGGTGTCGGACGCAATCGGCCCGCGCGGCGCGGTGCTGGTGATGGCCGGCGCCGGCCTCGCCGCGACGATCGCGCTCGCGGTGGGCCTGCGCGAGCGCTCGCGCCGGATCGATCCGTGAGGCCGCTCAGCCCTTCGTTATGAACGGCTTGGCGTCGGTGTCGTAGGCCGGATAGCCCAGGATCGTGCGCAGTTCGGCGGATGGCAGCGCGCTCTTGGCTTCCGACTCGCCCGCCTTGATCGCGGCGAGTCCCGCCTTCATGCCGGCGATGGCGGGCGACAGCATACCGGTCGGGAAGGTGCCGATCTTGAAGCCGAGCGCCGCCGCCTCCTTCTGGGACGGCGTGGCACGCGCGCCGCCGGGCGACAGCACGACGAAGTGCGGGCGGCCCTTGCTGGCAGCGATGCCACGCTTGATCTCCGCGTCGTCAGCAGGCGAGTCGAGGAACAGGATATCGGCGCCCTCCTCCACATACATCTCGATGCGCGCCACGGCCTCGTCGATGCCCTGGGTCGGGCGGCAATCGGTACGCGCCATGACCAGAATGCCGGAGTCCTTGGCGGCCTGAACGGCCGCCCGGATCTTCATGCGCGCTTCCTCGCGCGGCAGGCAGGGCTTGCCGGCGGAGGTGAGCGCGCGCGGCGTGATCTTGTCCTCGATCAGCACGGCGGCGGCGCCGGCACGGCCATAGGCACGAACGGTGCGCTGCACGTTCATCGCGTTGCCGTGGCCGTGATCGCCGTCGGCCAGGATCAGCATGTCGGGCGCGGCGGCATGGACCATGTTGAAGGAGTCGAACATCTCGCCGAACGAGACGAGGTCGAGGTCGGGACCGCCGAGACGGCCGGCCGCGACGCACGAGCCGGAGAGGAACGCCGTCTCGAAGCCCGCCTCGGCGGCCAGCTTGGCGGAGATGCCGTCCCATACGGCCGGCATCGCGATGAAGCCGGGCTTGGCCAGCAGGGCGCGCAGCCGCGCCGGTGCGGATTGGGTCATTTCTGTTCCTCCTGAAAGTTAGTGCGCCGCGTCGCGGCCGCGATTGTCCGCTGCAGACTGTGCGGTCTCACGCGCCAAAGTATCGAGACACATCCCGCCCTGCTGCTTCTCTCCGACCATGCTCCGACTGTAGCGCCCGATCGTCCGACACGACAGTGACCGCCAGCGAAAAGGCTGGCCGCCAGCCGAGAGGACCTCGCGATGGCAACCGACACCGGCAGACATATTACCGGGACAAGGACCCCAAGGAGGCCCGCGCTTGAGATGCAATGCACAGTTGCCCAATCCGACGGCAGATGTCGGGCCTGCCACCCGCCTCGGCCTAGGTCGGCCGGTATTGGGAGACGTCAAGGACCTGGCACCCGCAACAATTGGCAACGCAATCGATCTACTTTGCTAGCAGCCGACGCCAATCCCTGAATTCAAGAAGGCGGCTGAACCATCAGGACGACCGGACGGTGCCATGCTGGAGGCCGGATCCGATCCGACCATTGAGACCCCGCCTGGTTTAGCAAGTTGCTGCCGCAGATCGGCAAAGAGGCGGATGTCGAGAAGCGCCTCGACCTGATTCGTCAGGCCGAAGTCATCATGGAGCAGGACCCGCCGGTGCTGCCGGTGTCGTGGAAGAAGATCAACGACGTCTGGTACAACTACGTGAAGGGCCACAATCCGAAGGACTACTTCGGCATCTACGACTGCGTGCGCTTCGACACATTCTGGCTGGACAAGTAGCCGTCCAGCGCGCCATCACCGGGGCATGATCACTTTCTATTTTTCCCCCGGTTCCAGTTCGATGGCGACGCACATCGCCCTGCACGAAACGGGCGCGTCCTTCGAGGCGCGCCCGTTGGCGTTGCAGCAGGGCACGCGGACGCCTGATTTCCTCAAGGTCAATCCCAACGGCAAGGTTCCGACGCTGGTGGTGGACGGCACCGTCCTGACCGAGGTGGCTGCCACGCTGTTCTATCTCGCCAGGGCCTTCCCGCAGGCCGGGCTGATGCCCGCCGGTGTGCTCGCCGAAGCCGAGGCCATATCGTGGATGTCGTTCAACGCCTCGACCCTCCATCCGGCGGTCGGCCAGGGACCCGACCGCGTCGCCGAAACCTGGCGCATCGCCGAACAGAAGCTCAGCGGCAAACAATGGTGTGTCGGGTCCGCGTACTCGATCGCCGACATCCACCTCTTCCGCCTCTATTGGCGGTTCAAGGACCGGTTCAGCCTCAAGGCGGCCGAGCATCCCTCCGTCCACGCGCTGTATGAGCGGATGATGGAACGGCCGGCGGTCAAGAAGACCATCGAAGCGGAAGCGATGATCGCGTCGTCCCTGCCGCGCTGATCAACCTGCGGCGGCGAGGTCGATGGCGCGCCGATACATCGTCATCGCCGCTTCGGGCGTGTTGTAACCTGCGTGCGAACTCAAGGTGACATTGTCGAGCTTGAGCAGCGGCTCCGAAGCCTCCGGCGGCTCCTTGCCGAACACGTCGGTGGCGTAGTGGCCAACCTGCCCTGACTTCAGCAGATCGAGCAACGCGGCCTCGTCGACCACGCCCGCACGGGCGGTGTTGACGATGATAACGCCTCGCTTAGTCCTCCCGAGCCGCTCGCGATCAAGGAAGCCGCGCGTATGGTCGTTGAGTGCCAGATGCAGGCTGATGATGTCCGACTGCGCCAGCAGGGCGTCGATCGGTACCGTGTCCGGCTTCGGCGTGCGGTTCCACGCCAGTACCTTCAGGCCGATGCCGCTTGCGATACGCGCCATCTCGCGGCCGATGCCGCCCAGGCCAACGATGCCCAGGGTCTTGCCGCGCAATTCCATGCCCTGCATGGGCCGCCAGCCGCCCGAGCGAACGATGCCGTGCATGGTGGCGATGTGGCGAGCGGCGGCGAAGACCAGGCCCATCGCATGCTCGGCCACCGTCGTGTCGCCATAGCCGCTGATGGTCGAGACCTTTATGCCGAGCTTCCGGGCCGCCGCGACGTCGACGAAGCTCGCCGCGCCGGTGCCGAGAAAGACGATGTGCTTCAGATCCTTGCACTGCGCGAGGGTCGGCGCGCTGAAATAGGTCGCATCGTTGATCACGGTGTCGTAGCCCGCGACCTTCGACGGGACATCCTTCTCGTCGACCGGACCCATGTTCACGACGACCGGAATGTCCTTTGGCCCGTGGACGCGCCTCCAGACCGTGTCGATATCGGGCGTCGAGTCGACGAATAGTGTATTAGGCATCGTTCAGGATCCGCCAGACTTTCTCGGGCGTGACAGGCATGTCGACGTGCGTGACGCCGTGTTCCGAGAGGGCATCGACCACGGCGTTCATAACCGACGGCAGCGCGCCGGCGCAGCCCGCCTCGCCGCAGCCCTTCACACCGAGGCGATTGGTCTTGCACGGCACGGAGTGGTTCTCGATCGAGAAGTCCGGCGCATCGGTGGCGCGCGGCAAGGCATAATCCATGAAGGTGCCCGCGACCGGCTGGCCCTGCTCGTCGAAAATCGCGTGCTCCATCAGCGCCTGGCCGATGCCCTGCACCACACCGCCATGGGCCTGGCCCGCGACCAGCATCGGATTGATGACGGTGCCGAAGTCGTTGACCATGAAATAGCGCACGACCTCGATGACGCCGGTCTCGCGGTCGATCTCGACCTCCGCGACATGGCAGCCGTTGGGAAACGAGAAAGGCGGGTTGTCGGAGATGTGACTGACATCGAGCGACTGTGGCAGGTCGGCGGGCAGCTTCAGGCCGCCGCGGAGCCGGTCGGCCAAATCCATGATCCCGATACTGCGGTCAGTGCCGGCAATGGTGAATCGGCCGTGCGCGAATTCGATGTCGGCAGCCGACGCTTCCATCACATGCGCGGCGATTTGCTTACCCTGCTCGATCAGCTTGTCGCCCGCCTCGAGGAAGGCCTGGCTGGCGACCAGCGCCGATTTCGAGCCGCCGGTCCCGCCACCGACCTTCAGCTGGTCGGAGTCGCCCTGCAGCAGCCGGAGGCGTTCGAAGGGAATACCGGTCTGTTCGCTCAACACCTGGGCAAAGGGGCTGGCATGACCCTGGCCGTAGTCGAGCGTGCCCGAGAGCATCGTGACCGTGCCGTCGGCCTCGAAGCGGATGCCGCCATATTCCTTGGCCGGCGGGCCGGTGACTTCGAGATATTGCCCGATGCCGCGGCCACGCAGCTTGCCGCGCGCCGCACTCTCCGCCCGGCGCTTCTCGAAGCCGTTCCAGTCGGCGGCCTGCAGCACCCTATCGAGGATGGTCGTGAACTCGCCCGAGTCGTAGTTCATGCCCGACGGTGCCTTGTACGGCATCTGGGCCGGCTCGATGTGGTTGCGACGACGCAGCTCGGCACGGTCGATTCCCATTTCGCGAGCCGCCGTGTCGATCAGGCGCTCCATGTAGTAGTTGCCCTCGGGACGCCCGGCGCCGCGATAGGCGGCGAGCGGCGTGGTGTTGGTGAACACCACCTTGGAATTCACTTCCATCGCAGGCGTCGCATAGACGTCGATGATGTTCTTCACAGCATTCGTCGTGGCCGGCATCGGCGGGTAGATGTAGGCGCCGGCGTTGCCGGTGCCGCTGAGGCGCACCGCGAGGAACTTGCCGTCCTTGTCGAGTGCCAGTTCGGCCACTCGCTGGTGGTCGCGGCCATGGTGGTCGCTCAGGAAGCTCTCCGAACGCTCGTCGGTCCACTTGACCGGCCGGCCGAGCTTCTTCGCCGCCAGCAGCAGCGGACCGTATTCGGGATAGACTTGGCTCTTCATGCCGAACGAGCCGCCGACATTGCCGGTCAGGACGCGCACCTTGTCCGGCGTCGTGTTCAGCACGTTGCGAGCCAGACCGCCGCGAATGCCCATCACGCCCTGACAACCCAGACGCAGCACCCAGCGCTCGTTCTCGTAGGCGCCGATCGCCGAGCGTGGCTCCATGGGGTTGACGACGATGCGGTTCGAGTTGATCTCGAGCCGGGTAACGTGCGCCGCCGCCGCGAACGCCTTCTTCACCGCTTCGGCGTCGCCATAGTGGAAGTCGAGCACGAGATTGCCCGGCGCGTCGTCGTGAATCTGCGGCGCCCCGGGCGCCAGCGCCTGGGCCGGCGATGTGACGGCCGGCAGTTCCTCGATGTCGAGTTCGACGGCTTCGGCGGCATCCTTGGCCTGCACGGCCGTCACGGCGACAACACACGCCACCGCCTCGCCGACATAGCGGACCTTGCCTGTGGCCAGCGACGGCCGCGGCGGAGTCTTCATCGGCTTGCCGTCGCGGCCGGGGATGTTCATCTCGCACTTGAGCGGACCGAAGCCCGCCGCGTCGAGATCGGCATGCGTCAACACGGCCAGCACGCCCGGCATCGCCCGGGCGGCTTGAGTGTCGATGCCCTTGAGGACGCCATGGGCGATCTTGCTGCGGACCATGACCGCATAGGCCTGGCCCGCCAGGTTGATGTCGTCGGTGTAGCGGCCCTCGCCGCGCAGGAGGGTCGGGTCCTCCTTGCGCGGCACCGGCTGGCCTACTCCGAACTTCATCAACGCCAGATCGTTGTCGCTCAACGCGTCCATTACGCTACTCCGGTTTCCGCTATTTCAGCGGCGAGTAGTTCGTCGGCAGCAGCAGGGTCGAGTGCATTTCCTGGAGCTTCGCCGGGCCCTTGGCGAGATAGGCCTGCCACGCCGGATCCTTCATGGCGTCCGAACGCGCCTTGAAGCGCTCCTCGAGATTCTTGTAGCGCCAGAGATGGATCCACTCGTTGGGCTGCGGGAACTCGCCGGTCCAGGCGCCCCAGATCGGCGAGTACTTCTCGCGGGCCGCCTGCACTTCCTTGAAGTCCTTTCCGTACTGGGTCGCGCCGCCCATGTTGCAGCGATAGATACGCAGCTCGTAGACGTTGCCGGTGGTGCCGTCGTCCGGCCTGATGTCGACGACCGGATTCATCAGGCGCAGGTCCTGACGCTGGATCAGCGGGCGGATCACCGGCACGTAGCCTTCGGTCCACGGCTTGTGCTTCATCAGCTCGTTGCGGAGCCGCGTGCGCTCTTCGTAGCTGTCGTACTTCCACAGATGCCAGATCTGGTTCAGTGCACCGAACTCGGCCGTCCAGTAGCCGTGGTTGACGCCGAAATTCTGCCCGCGCGCCGGCCGGCCGATCGTTTCGGCGGCTTTCAGGTATTCCGGCATCTTGCCCGGATAGAGCGTATAGGTGCGAAGCTCGTAGACCATGTGTGTTTCCCCTTACGGATGCGGGTTCTTGGGCGGGTGCGCCTTAACCGCTTCCTCGTTGATGTCGGCACCCCAGCCCGGCCGGGTCGGCACGATCAATTCGCCATTCTGGATGACCGGCGGATGAGTGACCAGATCGTCCTTCCACGGCACGTCGTCGATATCGATTTCCATGATACGGAAATTGGGCATCGCCGCGCACAGATTGGCACTCATCAGGGTCGACATGTGGCCGTAGAAATTGTGCGGCGCGCAGTTGATCTCGTACGCCTCCGCCATGGTCGAGATCTTGTGGCCCTCGGCCAGGCCGTTCCACGGCACGTCGATGATCGACACGTCGATCGACCGGTTCTCGAAGAACGGCCGGAACTGCCGCCGGCCGAACAGCGACTCGCAGGAAGCGATCGGCATCGGGGCGCGGTCGCGGATCAGGCGCAGCCCTTCGGGGTCGTAGGAATCGATCTCGAGCCAGAAGAGATTGTAGGGCTCGCAGGCGCGCGCGACCTTGATGTAGCCTTCGGTCTTGAAGTTGAAATTGGTGTCGAGCAGGATGCCCATGTCGGGGCCGGCGCCCTGGCGGAACGCCGCCAGCCCGTCCTTGATCGCCGTCAGGGTCGGCCCATCGGCATTGAGCTCGGGCCCGCCCGGGGTGCGACCGAAGCCCGGCTGGTACATGTTTGGCGGGTCGAGATCGAAGCGGAAGATGTTGGTCTTGAGCGCCTTGAAGCCGCGCTGCTTCACATGGGCCCCGAGCTTGACCAGGTCGTCGAGCGAGCGCACCGGCTCGACGCCCATGACCTCGGCATTGCGGAAGCGGTAGCTGCCGCAATGCGACCAGTAGAGCGGCAGGCGGTCGCGCACCTTGCCTCCGAACAACTCGTAGACCGGCACGCCCAGGGCCTTGCCCTTGACGTCGAGCAGCGCGTTCTCGATGGCCGCCATCGCCTGCTGGTTGATGCCGCCCGGCGCCTGGCGGGTCACGGCATACTGCATCGACATGATGCGTTCGACCGCCCGCGGGTTCTCGCCGATCAGGCCCGCGGCCATGCGGCGGATCACGGCGGTGATGCCGGCGCTGCCATATCCCTCGTTGTATTCTGACCAGCCGACGATGCCTTCATCCGTTGTGATCTTGAGAAAGGAGAAGTCCCGCCAGCCGGCGTCGCAATGCATATCCTCGATCTTGACGATCTTCATGGTGTTTCCTCCCGGACGCCCGACAGCATAGACTATGCGGCGCACTCATAGCGGGACAAAACCATGCCACTGCACGGCAAGGGAATGCTGGTCGTCTACACCGAGGTGAAGCCCCGCGACGAGCGCGACTTCAACGAGTGGTACAATCGCGAGCACATCGACGAGCGGATCAATCTGCCGGGCTTCCATCGCGCCCGCCGCTATGTGGCCGAGCGCGGTGCGCCCAAGTACCTGGCGACCTACGAGTGCGATCATGTCGGCGATCTGGCGACGCCAGGCTACCTGAACCTGCTCGCCAACCAGACGCCGTGGTCGCAGGCCGTGATGGCCCGCTTCACGACCTTCCATCGCATGACCCTGCGGGTGCAGGTCGATCTCACCCACGGCGTGGGTGGGGCAATCACGACCGTCCGCTTCGTACCCGATCCGCGCAAGCGCCGGCTGATGACCGACTGGCTGACCGCGACCGTGCTGCCCCGCACGATTGCCAAGCCGGGGCTGGTCGGGGCCGCAGCGCTGGAGAACGACCTCGACGCCGCCAATGCGCCGATCCAGGAGAAAAGCATGGACCATCCGCGCGCTGAAGACGCCGAATGGATCGTGATGATCGAAGGGTCGGATCCCAAGGCGACCGACTCCGCGGCGCGACAGGCTTTCAAGCTCGCCGCGCTTGCCAAGTATGGCGTCACGAAGGCGCCGACCATCGCGACCTACCGCCTGCTGTTCGGAAATCAGCGCTGACGGAAGTTTGACCTGTTGTTGACCGTCGAGCCGCCTAGGTTAGTCGGGTGACACCCCGCCAGACCATCTTCGTGCTGCGCCAGATCACCCTGGTCGGCCTCTGCCTGCCCGCGCTGTATCTTGCCTGGCGCTGGTGGACGGACGATCTCGGCCCCCGTCCGGTGACACTCGCCACGCACGTCACCGGCGACTGGACGGTGGTGTTCCTTCTGCTGTCGCTGGCGCTCACGCCGGCCCGTGCGGTGTTCGACTTCATGCCGCTGATGCAGGTCCGCCGCCGCATTGGCGTCGCCGCGGCGCTCTACGCTGTACTGCACTTGCTGATCTATGCCGCCGACCAGAAGTGGAACCTGATCGTCGTCGCGGTCGAGATCGCCAAGCGCTTCTATCTTACGATCGGCTTCGTGGCGCTGCTGATGATGGTGGCGCTCGCCGTCACCTCGACCGACGGCTGGCAGCGCCGGCTGAAGCTCAACTGGAAGCGTCTGCACCGGCTCGCCTATCCCGCCGCCGTACTGGCGATCCTGCACTTCTTCATCCAGTCCAAGGCCAACGTCGGCGAGGCGACGGTGGCGGCCGGCCTGTTCGCCTGGCTGATGCTGTGGCGGGCGCTGCCGCAGAAGCTTGCCGTCAGCTTCCCGGGCCTCGTCCTGCTTGCCGTAGCGGCGACCGCGGCGGCGCTGGTCTTCGAGCTTTCCTGGTACGGACTGGTCAACAACGTCGATCCGATGCGGATCCTGCGGGCCGATCTCAATCTCGATCTGGCGCCGCGACCGGTCCACAAGGTGCTGCTGGCCTCGCTCGGCGTGATCGTGCTGGTGGTACTCCGCCGGCTGTCGAAGGCTCTGAAACGCCTCTTTACGAGCCGCTATATCCGAAGGACTATATCGACCTCTTGAACGGAGGTCGACGGGATGCGGAGGCGGAACTGGCTGGGCGGGGCAGTCGCGCTCGCGACGGTGCCCGGTGTCGCCCGGGCGCAGGCCGGCCCGGTCGTCTTCGCCGCCGCGAGCCTCAAAAACGCCCTCGACGAGATCGCCGCCGACTGGGCCAGGACCACCGGCAGGCCCGCACCGAGGATCTCCTATGCCGCCAGCTCAGCCCTCGCCCGGCAGATCGAGGGCGGGGCGCCGGCCGCCCTCTTCATCTCTGCCGACCTCGACTGGATGGACTACGTCGCCGGGAAGGACCTCATCAGGGCCGACACGCGGGTCAACCTGCTGGGCAACAAGATCGTCCTGATCGCGCCACGGGATTCGAAAGCCGCGATCGACCTCAAGCAGGGTGCCGACGTCGCCAAGGCCCTGGTCGGCGGCCGGCTGGCGATGGCGAATGTCGCGTCGGTCCCCGCC
>CAYZQZ010000044.1:0-12522 GCA_964480235.1 uncultured Reyranella sp.
CTTCGCCAAGTCGGTCGGCCTGTCGAACCGCGGCACGCGTGCCTTCATCCGGTCGATCGAGGAGCATGTCGGCCGCCCGGCCGACGACTTCGACGTCCGTCACATCGCCAGCGAAATCGAGCTGCCGGTGCTGCTGATCCACGACCAGAACGACCGCCAGGTGCCGGTGCTGGAGTCGGCACGATCAGCGCACATGCTGCCGACAGCGGAACTCGTGATCACGCAGGGGCTCGGGCACAACCGCCTGCTCGCCGATCCCAAGGTCGTTCGGACCGTGATGGAGTTCATCGACGCACGTGAGACGTTTGTGTGATGGGCGTGAGGCCGGCGCGCGACCGGGTTAGCTGACGATCGGGAGCGTCCTGACCGAGTAGGCGTGGCAGAGCTTGCGACCCGTTGTCGGGTCCTCGAGCTCCATCGCGAAGCGCTTGCTCGGGCGGATGCCGCCGATCGCCGGCAAGGTGCCCATGAACATCGCGACGCCGGCCGGCAGACGCTTGTGACCCTGCCAGCCCTGGATGAGTTCGCGCACCGGTCGGATCGCGGCAAGCGCGCCTTCCTGGTAGAGCGACCGGGTGCCGTCCTGCTCGACGAAGCTGCGCAGGATCAGCCGATCCCATTGCGGCTCGACATCCTCGAAACGCCACGCCGTGCGGCCGATCGCCTTGGCGCAGATTTGCTTGGCGACCGCCACGCTGAAAGTCTCGGCCTTGCGGTCAGTGTGATCGGAGCCGAGCGTCATCCAGAGCCGCTCGGGCGTGCCGACGAGGACCGGCTCGACCTCACCGGAGGTGTCCTCCCCCAGTACGTCGATTGTATCGGCCTGGGTGAGAAGCTGCGCCGCGGCGCGATAGTAGAGCGGCACTGAAGAAGGCGGCGGCACGCCGATCGCCTTCAGTTCGTCGATGTGATGGTTCAGTGCCGCGAGGTCACGCCCGGTCCAGCCGGCGATCACCAGCTCGTCGATCTCGGCCGGGCCGACATCGAACGCGAGATGCACCATCGGAGGCTAGAGAACGGCGAGTTCGGCGTTCAGCAGGTCGGTGACCAGCATGTAGCCCGGCGCGTGGGTGATGCTGAATTCGGGCTTCACCGTCGCCACGACCGATTGCGGGGTGACGCCACACGCCCAGAACACCGGCAGTTCGTCGTCGCGCACCGGCACGGCGTCGCCATAGTCGGGCTTGCCGATGTCCTTGATGCCGATCAGCTCGGGCTTGCCGAGATGCACCGGCGCGCCGTGCACCGACGGAAAACGCGTCGTGACCTGCACCGCGCGGATCGCCTTGGCCGGCGTGAACGGCCGCATCGAGACGACCATGGGGCCGTGAAACGGCCCGGCCGGCGTGCACTCGATGCTGGTGCGGTACATCGGGACGTTGCTGTTGCACGTCTGGTGGCGAATCTCGAGGCCAGCCTCGACCAGCGCTTCCTCGAACGAGAACGAGCAACCCAGCACGAACGACACCAGGTCATCGCGCCAGACACTCTTGAGGTCGCGCACTTCCTCGACCAGCTCGCCGTTCTTCCAGATACGGTAGAGCGGGATGTCGGTGCGGATGTCGAGATCCTCGCCGAGCATCGGCAGGCGCCAATCTCCTGGTTCGGACTGGCCGAGCAGCGGGCAGGGCTTGGGATTGAGCGCACAGAAGCGCGCGAAGTCGGCGGCCAGCGCCTTCGGCAGGATCGCGAGATTGCCCTGTACGAAGCCTGGCGCCATGCCCGAGGTCGGAGCAAGGTTGGTGCCGGCGCGGATGCGGCGGCGCGCGTCGCGGCCGGTCTCGCCCCCTCTCGTCGCACTTGGCGGATTCATCCTCGTGTCCATGGCGTACTCCTGCGCGTGGTCGGGCTAGACGTGCTGACCGCCGTTGATCTGGATCTCGGCACCCGAAACATAGCTTGCGCCTTTCTCGCACAGGAAGTGGATCACGTCCGCCACTTCGTCCGGCGTTCCGAGACGGCGCATTGGGATCTGCTCTTCGACGATCTTCTCGGTGCCCGGCGACAGGATCGAGGTATCGATCTCGCCCGGCGCGATCGCATTGACGCGAATGCCGCGCGGTCCGAAATCGTGGCTCATCTCGCGGGTCAGCGCCGCGAGGGCCGCCTTCGACGTCGCGTAGGCCGAGCCCGCGAAGGGATGGACGCGGCTGCCGGCGATCGAGGTCACATTCACGACGCAGCCCTGTGCGGCCGACAGTTCCTTCATCAGGCCGCGCGCCAGCGCCACCGGGGCGAAGAAGTTCACGTTGAACACCTTCTGCCAGAGATCGAACGGCGTGTTGATGGCGCCGAGACGCTCGCCCTTCTCGCCTTTGGGCGAAATCGCGGCGTTGTTGACCAGCGCATCGAGTTTGCCGTCGGCCAGCTTGTGACGGATCTCCTCAATGCCGCGGCCGAGTTCCACCGGGTCGCCGAGATCGAGCTGCACGTGATTCGCACCGCCGCCCGGCCAAGGACAGAGCGCGCTGAAGGGCTGGCGCGAGATGGTGATGATGCGCCAGCCGCTGGCGCCAAACTTCTTCACCGTGGCATGGCCGATGCCGCGGCTGGCGCCGGTCAGCACCAGGGTCCGGGTATTGCCGGTAACGGGAGGGGTCTGCATGTGATGAGTTTACTCCGCCATAAGAGGTGCATGCACGTTCGGCGCCACTCAATCCCTAGTGTATTGCGCTAAAATCTTCGCTTTGCAACATAAGTCACTGTAATAGAAAGATTATCTTGAATTGTATCTGACCCTGCTCTAGCCTTCCTTCCAAGGCCGCGCTCATCCTTATTTCGGGCGTTGGCCGCCGATTTGAAGAAGTCATTTTTTGAGGGAGTGTCCGCCATGACGGACGATCGCCATCCGCGCGTGCCCAATCCGCATCTCCGCACACGGCCTGCGACCATGCTGACCGCCATCGGTCTCTGCGTGATCATCATGCTGATCCAACTCGTCCCCGACATTCAGGACGCGTCGTCGCGTTTCACCGCGGCTTCTGCTTCGACAAGCATCGCGCGGTAGGGCATCTAGGGGGCGAGGTTCCTCGCCCTTTAGCCCGCCGCATTCATGACGCCCGACAACGTCCAGGCGCTACCGCTCGGTACGCAGCTCGGAGATTACCGGCTCGACGCCGTGATCGGACAGGGCGGGTTCGGCATCACTTACCGCGCCTTCGACTCGCAGCTCGCCAAGATCGTCGCCATCAAGGAGTACCTGCCGGTCGAGTTCGCCGTGCGCGGCGCCGACAAGCAGGTCGTGCCGCGCGGCGGCAGTTTCGCCGAGGACTTCGCCTGGGGCCGCGACCGCTTCCTTGAGGAGGCGCGTGCGCTGGCGCGCTTTCGCCATCCGCACATCGTGCCGGTGATGCGTTTCATCGAGGCCAACGGAACTGCCTACACGGTAATGGAGTTCGAGGACGGCCGCAGCGTCGCCGAGATGCTGCGTGAGCCCGGCCGCCGCCTGCCGCCACCCGACGTGCGTCGCCTGACCGAAGGCCTGCTGAGCGGACTGGCCGCCGTGCACGCACAGGGGTTCCTGCATCGCGACATCAAGCCGTCGAACATCATCATCCGGCGCGACGGTATGCCGATCCTGATCGATTTCGGCGCAGCACGCCTGGCGATCGGCGGTCGCTCGCGCACGCTCACGTCGGTGCTGACGCCGCAATACGCGCCGATCGAGCAGTACGCCATGGACGGCAAGCAGGGGCCCTGGAGCGACATCTACTCGGCCGGCGCCGTGCTCTATCGTGCGATCGCGGGCGAGCCGCCGCCGGAAGCCGCGAGTCGCGTGAGTCAGGATCCCTACAAGCCGCTCACCCGGACCCAGGCCGATCGATTCGACCAGAACTTCCTGGGTGCGATCGATCGGGCGTTGTCATTTGCCGCCGACAACCGGCCGCAGAATATCGAAGCCTGGCGTGCGCTGTTCGGTACCTCGCTGCCGCCGCCTGGAGGCGTCGTGACCGATGCGCCGACCCAGAAGATGGAGTCGGCGCAGTCAGCGCAGCCAAAGGCCAATCAGACGAAAGTGACGCGGCCGGAACCGCCGGCGCGAACCGAACCGACGCTCGGCAGCGCGCCGCGGCTGGGCGGCGTGACGCGCGCCGAGGAAGTCACGCCCGCGCCGCCACCTGTTGCGCGCCGCCGCCTGCCATTCGGTCTGGTTCTCGCGGTTGCCGCGGTTGCCGTCGTCGCTGCGGGCCTGCTGCTCGCGCGGCCACAGCTCGAGAGCCTGGCCAGCCGTGTGCTCGCCATGGCAAGCGTCGCGTCGCCGGTCGAGGCACCGGCTGCGCCGCCGCCGCAGGCCACGCCCCAAACGCCGGCGGTGCCGGCACCGTCTGTCGCGGCCAGTTCGCAAAAGATCCTGATCGATCAGGCGCAGCGTGCCGCCGCCGAGGCGCGCGCACTGTTCGAGCAGGCCAAGGAGGCCGCCGATGCCGCGCGCACCATGGCGGGCGAGGCACGCATCGTTGCTGCACGGGCGGCGCGTCCGGGCCTGGAGAACGCAGAGAAGATCAGTGCCGACGACGGCACCGTCTATGTCGGGCAGATGAACGACGACAAGCAACGGCAAGGCCTCGGCGTCGCCGACTTCAAGGACGGCGCGCGTCAGGCCGGTGAGTGGAAGGAAAACTCGTTGAACGGGTTGGGCGTCGATCGCCAGGCCGACGGCGGTCGCTTCGAGGGTCAGTGGCGCGCGGGCCATCCGCAGGGACTTGGCGTGCTGGAGAAGCCCGGAGTCGAACGCAGCGAAGGCAACTTCGTCGCCGGTAGACTGGAAGGCTTCGGTCTGCGCCGCAGCTTCGGCGACCCGCTCGTCACGCTGATGGGCGAGTGGCATGCCGGTAGTCTCGACGGACCCGGCATCGAAACCGTCGGCGACAAGGAACGCTACGAAGGCGGCTTCCGCAACGGCAAGCGTCATGGCTATGGCCAAGTCACGGGCCCCGGCGACAAACTGCAATCGGCGCGCTGGGACGACGGAAAGATCGTCGAATCAACACCTTAGATCGACTGGCATGGAGTTTGCGCCCCTAGGCGCTGTGACCAAGGCGTTATCCGTGCTGCTGATCGACGACAACCCGGCCCGCGCAGAGATTGTCGAGGCAGGCCTGCGCGCTGCCGGCTACCGGCTGCTGGCTCGGCTCGAGGGCACGCACGATCTCACGACGCGCGTGCGCGAGCTCGAACCCGATGTCGTCGTGGTCAGCACCGATAGCCCCAGCCGAGACTCGATCGAGGACATGCGGCGCAGCACTGCACAACAGCCGCGACCGATCGCGCTGTTTGTCGACGAATCCGATCCCGCGACCATCGCGGCGGCGATGGAAGCGGGCGTTTCGGCCTATGTCGTGAAGGGTTTGGCGCAGGAGCGCGTGCGTTCCGTGGTGGACGTCGCAGTCGGCCACTTCAACCGCTACCACGCCATGCGCGAGGAACTCGAGCGGGCCCGCCTTACGCTGCTCGAGCGCAAGACGATCGATCGCGCCAAGGGCCTGCTGATGGAGCAGAAGGGCTTGAGCGAGGACGCCGCCTACAAGTTGCTGCGCAAGCTCGCCATGGACCAGAACAAGCGCATCGGCGACGTCGCCCATGATCTGGCCACCTACGCCCGAGTGCTGAAAAAATAGACCTGCCTCATGATTTACCATCTCGCGCCTGCGAAATTGGCAAATTACACAGCTGTAAAATATTCTGCGTATTATCAAATCGTTACAATGATCTAGAGCCACCTTTTTAAGGTTGGCACGACTCGTGCTGCAATGCAGTGCGAGAACCCAATGGCGGGATCTCATCTGATGTAGAGCGGACCAATGACGGTCCGCGAACGGACAACGGCGTCCTGACCGACCGGCATTTGCCGGCCGACAGGGCGCCTTTTTGTTTTTGTGGAGTGGCGTAAGGCATGGTCGACCCGGAGCGTCCAAGACTGAAGGTCGGGTTCATTCCGATCATCGACTGCGCGCCGATCATTCTGGCCGAGGAGCTCGGCAGCTACGAGCGCCAGGGCCTCGAAGTCGAAATTCGCCGCGAAGTGTCATGGGCCAATGTGCGCGACAAGCTCGCGCTCGGCGTGCTCGACGCCTCGCACATCCTGGCACCGCTGCCGCTCGCGCTGACCCTCGGCATCGACAGTGTGCGCGTGCCGATGATCAACGCCATGACCCTGCAGGTGAACGGCAACGCGCTCACGCTCTCGCAGGCGCTGTGGCAGGAGATGGAAGAGGCCGCGCCCGACCTGATCGGCGCGGGTCACGCGCCGCTCGTGGCGCGCGCGCTTGCTACCGTCGTCGCCAAACGTGCCGCTTCGGGTGCGCCGCGGGTCGTGCTCGCCTCGGTGTTCCCCTACTCGGTGCAGAACTACATGGTGCGCCAGTGGCTGGCGTCGGGCGGGCTCGATCCCGATCGCGACGTGCGTCTCACCGTCGTGCCGCCGCCGCACACGGTCGCGCATCTTTCGGCCAAGGTGATCGACGGATACTGCGTCGGTGAACCCTGGAACCAGCGCGCCGTCGCGCTCGGCATCGGACGCATTGCCATGACCGGAACCGACATCTGGCGTGGCATGCCGGAGAAAGTGCTGGGCTGCACCGAGGCGTGGGCCGACCGCAATCCTGCGACGCTGAAAGCGCTTATCAAGGCGTTGATCGAGGCCTGCGTTTGGCTCGATGAGCCGGCCAACCGTGCCGATGCCGCGCGTCTGCTTGCCAACCCGCGCTATCTCAACACTCCGGCCGACGTCATCGCACGTACGCTCGACCTGCCGGACTTCCATATCTTCCATCGCGGAGCCGCCAATTTTCCATGGCGCAGTCACGCCGACTGGTTCCTGCGCCAGATGGTGCGCTGGGGCCAGGCGCCTGCCGACATCGACATCACAGCCACCGCCGACCGGGTGTACCGCACCGACCTCTACCGCGCGGCGGCGCAAGAGACGGGGATCCAATGCCCCGAGATCGATCGGCTTCCGCCCGGCGGGCACGGTGAGCCGCTTCCACCGCCAATGAACATCAATCCCAGGGAACTCACGTCCCGCTTGCGTTCAGGAGAACAGCCATGAGCAACACCACGACGTTCAACCGCCGGTCACTGCTGAAAGGCGCGACCGCGACTGCCGCGCTATTGAGCGCAGCTCGCGCCGCGCTGCCCAATGGCGCTTTCGCGCAGACCGCGGGGCCCGAGACCAAGCAGGTCAAGCTCGGATTCATCGCTTTGACCGATGCCTCGCCCCTCATTATCGCCAAGGAAAAGAAGCTGTTTGACAAGTATGGCATCACTGACGCCGACGTCGCCAAGCAGGCGTCGTGGGGCACGACGCGCGACAACATGGTCCTCGGCTCGGGAGCCGGCGGTATCGACGGCGCGCACATCCTGACGCCCAAGCCCTACCAGATCTCCATGGGCACCACGACGGCCGAGAATAAGCCGACGCCGATGTACATCCTCTGCCGCTTGAATCTCGACTGTCAGGCGATCTCGGTGGCCAAGGAATACAAGGGCACCGGCGTTACGGTGAAAGCCGATCCGCTCAAGGAGGCCTTCGCGAAGAAGAAGGCGGCGGGCAAGGAAGTGAAGGTCGCCATGACCTTCCCCGGAGGCACCCACGACATGTGGATCCGCTACTGGCTGGCTGCCGGCGGCATCGATCCCGACAAGGACGTCTCGACCATCGTCGTGCCGCCGCCGCAGATGGTGGCCAACATGAAGGTCGGCAACATGGACGCCTTCTGTGTCGGCGAGCCGTGGGGCGACCAGCTCGTGCACCAGGACATCGGCTTCACCGCCTGCACGACCGGCGAGATCTGGAAGAAGCATCCCGAAAAGTCGCTCGGCATGCGCGCCGACTGGGTCGACAAGAATCCGAAGGCGGCAATGGCCGTGCTTATGGCAGTGATGGAAGCCCAGCAGTGGTGCGACAAGATGGAAAACAAGGAAGAACTCGCGACCATCATCGCCAAGCGCCAATGGTTCAACGTTCCGCCGACCGACATCAATCAACGCATCAAAGGCAATATCGACTACGGCGACGGCCGCAATGTCACCGGCTCCGACCAGCTGATGACCTTCTGGAAGGATGGCGCCTCTTATCCGTTCCAGAGCCACGAGCTGTGGTTCCTTACCGAGAACCAGCGCTGGGGCAAGTTGCCGATGGACCTCGATACCAAGGCGATCATTGGCAAGGTCAATCGCGAGGACATGTGGCGCGAAGCGGCCAAGACCATCGGGGCTGCCGAGGCCGACGTGCCGAAGACGACATCGCGCGGCAAGGAAACTTTCTTCGACGGCAAGGTGTTCGATCCCGAGGATCCGAAGGCCTACCTCGCATCGCTGCAGATCAAGAAGGTGTCGTGATGCAGGCTAAGGCCAATACCGTCGCCGTAGCTGCGGACGTTCCCGTTCCCGGCGCGACCCTGTCGGGGGGCGCCGAGATCGTCGCGTTCCGGCCGCCGATGCGGCCGGCTGTCGAGCGACTCAAGGAGGCTGCCAGTCGATGGGCCGGCATCATTCTGCCGCCGTTGATCGTGGTCATGGTCACGCTCTTCATCTGGCAGCTCCTGTGTTCGGGTCCCAAGTCCTCGTTGCCGGCGCCGACCAAGGTCCTGGCAGATTCATGGGATTTCATCGTCGATCCATTCTTCGACAATGGCGGTATCGACAAGGGCGCCTTCTGGCACCTCAGCAAGTCGCTGAGCCGGGTCGGTGTGGGCTTTTCACTCGCCGCCGTGGTCGGCATCGCGCTCGGCGTTCTGGTCGGCCAAAGCACCTGGGCGATGCGCGGGCTTGATCCGATATTCCAGGTGTTGCGCACCATTCCGCCGCTCGCATGGCTGCCCCTGTCGCTCGCTGGATTTCGCGACGCCCATCCTTCGGCGATCTTCGTGATCTTCATTACTTCGATCTGGCCGATCATCATCAACACGTCCGTGGGCGTGCGGAACATCCCACAGGACTACCGTAACGTCGCCGCCGTTATCCGACTGTCGTGGTGGGAGGTGTTCTACAAGATCACGCTGCCCGCCACGGTGCCTTACATTTTCACCGGACTGCGCATCGGCATCGGCCTCAGCTGGCTCGCCATCGTAGCTGCGGAGATGCTGATCGGCGGCGTCGGTATCGGCTTTTTCATCTGGGACGCGTGGAACAGCTCGCGCATCTCTGACATTATCGTGGCGCTGGTCTATATCGGCATCGTCGGCTTCCTGCTCGACAAGATGATCGCGACCGTCGGCCATTTCGTCTCCCATGGAGTGGCCGCGCAATGATCGACAAACCCTACTTGAAGTTCGAGCAGGTCGGCATGAGCTTCCGGCGCGGCAATATGGAGACGGAAGTGCTGCGCGGTATCGACCTCACGATCCAGCGTGGCGAGTTCGTGTCGCTGATCGGCCATTCCGGCTGCGGCAAGTCCACCCTGCTGAACATCCTGGGCGGCCTGCTCAAGTCGACCAAGGGCGAGGTCTTCCTCGAAGGCAAGGTCGTCGACGAGCCTGGTCCGGACCGCGCCATCGTGTTTCAGAACCACTCATTGCTGCCGTGGCTCACTGTTTACGGCAACGTGGCGATCGCGGTCGACAAGGTCTTCGGTGGCTCCAAAAACAGGGCCGAACGTCACGAGTGGGTCATGCACAATCTGGAGCTGGTGCAGATGGCTCAGGCCAAGGACAAGCGCCCGCACGAGGTTTCCGGTGGCATGAAGCAGCGTGTCGGCATTGCCCGCGCGCTGGCGATGCAGCCCAAGGTGCTGCTGATGGACGAGCCGTTCGGCGCCCTCGACGCACTGACCCGTGCCCATCTGCAGGACAGCGTCATGGAGATCCATGCCCGGCTCGGCAACACGGTTATGATGATCACCCACGACGTCGACGAGGCGGTGCTGCTGTCGGATCGGGTCGTGATGATGACCAACGGCCCGTCGGCCACGATCGGCGATGTCCTGAAAGTGACCTTGCCCCGGCCGCGCCGCCGGCTCGAGCTCGCGACCGACGCCGAGTACGCCCGCTGCCGCGCTGCCGTGCTGGAATTCCTCTACGCCCGGCATCGCGTTCCCGCCCGGGCTGCGGCCTAGGCGGAAGTCATGACTGACTTCACCGACGAGCAGAAGCGCTGGTTGGAGGGGTTCACGAGCGGTCTTGCCGTGCGCAAGACCGCGCCTTCTTCCGCGTCGGCGAGCGCGCCGGTTCCGACGTCCACGGGTCCCGACGCACTGCAACTCCTGGCCCAGGACCGCACCGTCGCGGCGGGCGGCAAGCTGGTTGCCGAGGAGACCGCCAAGCGCACGCGTCATCCGCTCGACCGCTGGGATGAGGTCGTGGCGCGCGCCGAGGCCGGGCAGTTTCCCAAGGGCGTCGACGTCTTCCTCACCAAGTATCACGGCCTGTTCTATGTCGCGCCGGCGCAGGACTCCTTCATGTGCAGGCTGCGCATGCCAAACGGCATCCTCAATGCGTGGCAGGTGCGCGGGCTGGCCGATGCCGCCGAACGGCTGGGTGGCGGCTATGCCGACGTGACCACGCGCGCCAACCTGCAGATCCGCGAGATCGCGGCGGGCCATGCCGTTGAGATGCTGCTGGCCGTGCAGGAACTCGGCCTGACCTCGCGCGGCTCCGGCGCCGACAACATCCGCAACGTCACCGGCAGCGCGACGGCAGGCATCGATCCGCAAGAGCTTTACGACACGCGCGGTCTGTGCCGCGACATGCATCACTACATCCTCAATCACCGCGAGATGTACGGGCTGCCGCGCAAGTTCAACATTTCGTTCGACGGCGGTGGCAGGGTGCCGACGCTCGAAGACACCAACGACATCGGCTTCGTGGCCGTGCGCGCCGGCGGCGAGGTCTTCTTCCGCCTGCAATTGGGCGGCATCACCGGCCATCTCGATTTCGCGCAAGAAACCGGCGTGCTGCTGAAGCCGCAGGAATGCGTGAAGGTGGCGGGCGCCGTCGTCCGTGCCTTCGCCACTCATGGCGACCGCACCAACCGTCAGAAGGCGCGGCTGAAGTACGTCATCGACCGCCTCGGTCGCGACGCGTTCCTGAAGGAAGTCGAAAAGGAATACGGAACGAAGCTGCGCCGCGCCGAGGGCGTGGCGCTCGACCCGCGGCCGCCCGCCGACAAGCACGGCCATATCGGCGTCCATGCCCAGCGGCAGCCGGGCTTGAACTATCTCGGCGTCGTCCTGCCGGTCGGCCGCGTGACCAGCGAGCAGATGCGCGGCCTGGCGGCGATCGCCGAGCGCTTCGGCAGCGGCACCGTTCGTCTGACAGTGTGGCAGAACCTGCTGATCTCCGACGTCGCCGACCGCGACGTGCGGGTCTGCATCGCCGCGCTTCAGGCACTCGGCCTGGGCGTCGAGGCGAGTGCCGTGCGGCGCGGCCTGATCGCCTGCACCGGCAATGCCGGCTGCAAGTTCGCGGCGTCCAACACCAAGAACCATGCATTGCGGCTCGCTGACTATCTCGAGCTGCGCCTTCCGGTAGACCAGCCGGTGAACATCCATCTCACCGGCTGCCATCATTCCTGCGCCCAGCACTATATCGGCGACATCGGCCTGCTCGCCCAAAAGGTCGAACGTGGCGAGGACATGGTCGAGGGCTATCACGTTTATATCGGTGGTGGCGCGGCGGCGACCAACGAACAGGCAATGGCGCGCGAGTATGCGCTGTCGGTGCCCTTCGATGAATTGCCTCAGCTGGTCGAGCGCTTGCTCGGCACCTGGCTGGCACATCGCGCCACGGCCACCGAAAGCTTCTTTGAGTTCTGCCGCCGGCACGAGATTGACGATCTGCGAGCGCTCGCCAATCGCGCACCGATCCGGGCGATCGCGGCATGAATGCGATCACGCCCATCCCGCCCATGGTGCCGTCCGTCATTCCGGAGAACGCACCGTTCTCGACCGAGCAACGCGCCTGGCTAAACGGCTTCTTCGCGGCCTATCTTGGACTCGACGGCGCCGATACGAGCGCCGCCGCGTCGGGCGAGGTGGCGGCCGAGCCCGACGAGGACTTTCCTTGGCACGATGCCGCGCTGCCGATGGCCGAACGTCTGGAACTTGCGAAAGAGCGCAAGCCCGAGCGCCAGTTGATGGCGGCGATGGCGCAGCTCGATTGCGGCCAGTGCGGCTACCTTTGTCAGACCTACGCCGAGGCGGTGTGGTCGGGCGCCGAAGGAGATCTGGGGCGCTGCGTGCCGGGCGGAAAGGAGACGCAGCGCAAGCTCAAGGAGCTGACGGCGTCTCTGGAGTCGCAGCGCACTGGCAATGCGCCGTCGGCGCCCGCCGTGAAGGCGGCGGCCGTGCTTGGCACGCGCGACCGGCCGGCATTGGCGACCCTGGTCGATGCCCATCCGCTCACCCGTCCTGGGTCGGAGAAGGACGTCCGCCACGTTGTGTTCGATCTGTCGACCACCGATCTCACTTATGAGGCCGGCGACAGTCTCGGCGTCTATGCCCGCAAGAACCCGCTCCTCGTGCAGGCTGTGCTCGATCGGCTGGGCGCCAGCGGCGAGGAGATGGTGGGCTTCGACGGCGAGGCA
>CAYZQZ010000044.1:12622-16545 GCA_964480235.1 uncultured Reyranella sp.
GTCTCGGCGGTGCGCTGGGACGGACCCGACCGTCAGCGCACCGGCGTCGGCTCCTGCTATCTCGCCGACTTCGCCAAGCCGGGCGACGTCATCCCGGTATTCGTCCAGAAGAGCCACGGCTTCGGTGTGCCCGCCAACGACGAGTCGCCGGCGATCATGGTCGGGCCGGGTACCGGCATCGCACCATTCCGCGCCTTTCTCGAGGAGCGCGAGGCGCGCAACGCCAGGGGGCGCAACTGGTTGTTCTTCGGCGACCAGAAGCGCATCACCGACTTTCTCTACGAAGACCAGGTGGCCGACTGGCAGCGCCGCGGCGTGCTGACCCGGCTCGACACCGCCTTCTCGCGTGACCAGGCGGAGAAGATCTACGTCCAGCACCGCATGCGCGAGAATGCCGCCGAACTGTGGCACTGGCTGGAAGCCGGCGCGCACTTCTATGTCTGCGGCGACGCCAAGCGCATGGCCAAGGACGTCGAGGACACTTTGTTGCAGATCGCGGCGGAGCAGGGCGGCAAGGGCGAGGGCGCCAGGGCCTGGCTCGACGGGCTGGCCAAAGCTGGCCGATACCAGCGCGACGTCTACTGAGTGCCATGGTCCGTACCACGTGTCCTTACTGCGGGGTTGGTTGCGGCATCGCGGCAACGCCCGACGGCCGCGGCGGCGTCGAGATCGCGGGCGATGCCACACACCCCGCCAATCGCGGTCGCATCTGCTCCAAGGGCGCGGCGCTGGGCGAAACGCTTGGCCTGGAAGACCGGTTGCTGCATCCCGAGATCGACGGCCAGCGCGTGTCGTGGGATGTGGCCCTCGATACCGTTGCGCGGGGCTTCGCCGACGTGATCGCCAGACACGGGCCCGATGCCGTGGCGTTCTACGTCTCCGGACAGTTGCTGACCGAGGACTACTACGTCGCCAACAAGCTGATCAAAGGCTTCCTCGGCACGGCCAACATCGACACCAACTCGCGGCTCTGCATGGCCTCGTCGGTGGCCGGCCACAAGCGCGCGTTCGGCAGCGATACCGTTCCCGGTCTCTACGAGGATTTCGAGCAGGCCGACCTGGTGGTGCTGACCGGGAGCAATCTCGCCTGGTGCCATCCGGTTCTGTTCCAGCGGCTGGAAGCGGCCCGGCGCGAGCGACCCCAGATGAGGGTCGTAGTCATCGATCCCCGCCGCACCGAGACCTGCGACATCGCCGATCTTCACCTGCAGTTGAAGCCCGGAAGCGACGTGGCGCTGTTCAACGGCCTACTGGTTGAGCTGAGAAGACGCGGCGCGATTGCAACGGATTTCGTGGCGGCTCACACGTCAGGCTCTGAAGCCGCCCTCGCGGCGGCCGAGGCGGGTGGACTTGATGCCTGTGGCCTGCCAGCCGACGACATCGCGACCTTCTTCGAATGGTTCTGTGCGACCGAAAAGACGGTCACGCTCTATTCGCAGGGCGTCAATCAATCGAGCGCCGGCGTCGACAAGGTCAACGCCATCATCAACTGCCACCTGCTGACGGGGCGCATCGGACGGCCGGGCATGGGGCCTTTCTCGATCACCGGCCAGCCGAACGCGATGGGTGGGCGCGAGGTGGGTGCGCTCGCCAACACGCTTGCCGCCCACATGGATTTCGCACCGGCCGACATCGACCGGGTCGGCCGCTTTTGGCGGGCGCCCCGCTTGGCTACCCGGCCGGGCTTGAAGGCTGTCGACCTGTTCGAGGCGGTTGGGCGCGGCGAGATCAAGGCGATCTGGATCATGGCGACCAATCCGGTCGTCAGTCTGCCCAACGCCGATTCCGTAAAGAAAGCGCTACAGGCTTGCGAGCTGTCGGTCGTCTCCGAGGCGGTGCGCAACAGCGACACCGTCGCTGCTTGCCGCATCCGTCTGCCGGCGCTGGCGTGGGGTGAAAAGGACGGCACTGTCACCAATTCCGAGCGCGGCATCTCGCGTCAGCGGCCGTTTCTTCGCGCGCCGGGCGAGGCACGCCAGGATTGGTGGATCCTGTCGCAGGTCGCCCGCCGGCTCGGCCATGGCGAAGCCTTTGCCTGGCGCGGAGTTGCCGACATTTTCCGCGAACATGCGGCCCTCTCTGCTTTCGAGAACGATGGCGCGCGTGACTTCGATCTCGGTGCCTATGCCAGCATCGATGATGCGGCGTACGAGAAGCTCGAACCGTTCCTATGGGGACGCGCGCGCGGCCATCGCTTCTTCGCCGAAGGTGGCTTCTTTCACGCCGACCGCCGGGCGCGTTTCGTGGCAACGCCCCTGCGCGGTCCGGCACATGCGCCGAGCGGGCCGCGTCCGCTGGTACTCAATACCGGTCGCCTGCGCGACCAGTGGCACACCATGACGCGTACCGGAAAGTCGGCTCGGCTTGCCGGTCATCGTCCCGAGCCCACCGTCGAGATGCATCCCGATGATGCAGCCGAGCGCGGATTGCAGAATGGTGACATTGCCCACATCGAGAGCGACTGGGGAGGCGGCGTGTTTGTTGGCCAGCTTTCAGATGCTGTGCGACCGGGCGAAGCCTTCGCACCGATGCACTGGACGGCGCACGTTTCGCGCGCGGCCGGCGTCAATGTTGCCGTCAATCCGGCGGTTGATCCGGTGTCGGGCCAACCGGAGCTGAAGCACACGCCCATCGAAATACGAAAGATCGACGTGCTTTGGCATGGCACGATTCTCGCTCGCCGTCCGGTAATGCTGCCGGATGTTACATACTGGACGCACCTCAAGGGCGCCGGCTTCCATGCCTATTTGATAGCGGGCACGCAGCCGATTGCTGCGGTGCGGCAATCGTTGTCGGCAGCGGTGCAAGCATCCAATCCCGGGCCGTGGCTCGAGGGTGCGATGGGCATCGGTGCGGTGATCGGTGACGGCCGTCTCGAGGCCGTTTTGGGTTTGAGCGAAGCTCGTGACGAATTGCTACGTGATCGGCTCGTGCCTTTCATGATGACGGACCGCCTCAGCGGCGAGCAGCGCGATGCACTTCTGCAGGGGGGCGCGACGATTGAGCGTGGCGGCGAGATCTGCGCCTGCTTCGGTATCTCGCGCGCGGCTATCGAGACGGCGATCGACCAGGGCGCGCGGTCGATCGATGCGGTGGAATGCGCCACGCGCGCGGGCAGCAACTGCGGCTCGTGCCGGCCCGAGATTCGTTCGCTGCTGCGCTCCCGGCGCGTGGCACAGGCGGCGTGATGCAGAACTTCCCGATCTTCATGTCATTGCGCGACCGCCGCACCCTGGTGGTCGGTGGTGGCGACGCCGCGTTGCACAAAGTCGAATTGCTGCTGGCGGCTGGCGCGCAGGTCACATTGGTCGCGGAGACCGTGACCGGCGACATCGCGCAGCTGATTTCCGAAGGCCGCATCGCCTGGGGCGGTCATGTCTTCTGCGACGACGATCTGATCGACGCCTCGCTGGTGATCGTCGGCTGCGATGACGAGGCAGTGCAGGCCCGCGTCTCGCAGGCCGCGCAAAAGCGTTGCCTGCCGGTCAACGTCGTCGACCGGCCGGCACTCTCGACCTTCACCATGCCGGCGATTGTCGATCGCGGACCGATCACCATTGCGATCTCGACGGGCGGCACCGCGCCCGCACTGGCGCGAAAGATCCGCGCCGAGATCGAGCGCGCGCTGCCTGCCGCCATCGGCCGGCTGGCGCGCTTTGCCGAGATCTTTCGCGCCCAAGTGCGCAAGACGCTCGGCGAACCGCGCTCGCGTCGGCACTTCTGGGACCGCGTTTTCGACGGCAGGGTCGGGGAGCTGGCTCTCGCAGGCGATGAGATCGCGGCGCGCCGCGAACTGATCCGCCTTCTCGACGACGCGCGCAATGCGACGGCGCCGGCCGTCGGGATGGTGCATTTGGTCGGCGCCGGTCCTGGCGATCCCGATCTCCTGACCCTCAAGGCACATCGCCTGATGCAGCGCGCGG
>CAYZQZ010000045.1:0-15936 GCA_964480235.1 uncultured Reyranella sp.
TCGACCGCTGCCTGCAGCTGCATGGCGCCGGCGGCGTCAGCCAGGTGTTCA
The DNA here is from genome assembly GCA_964480235.1 of uncultured Reyranella sp. Taxonomy (GTDB): domain Bacteria; phylum Pseudomonadota; class Alphaproteobacteria; order Reyranellales; family Reyranellaceae; genus Reyranella. The sequence continues at coordinate 52 of CAYZQZ010000045.1, forward strand.
AGCTGGCCAGCATGTACGCCCACCAGCGCACGCTGCGTCTCGCCGACGGTCCTGACGAGGTCCATCGCGACCAGGTCGGCCGATTGGAGATCGCGAAGTACAATTAGTCGCTGCGCAACTTCACACTTGATGTCGTGCGCGTCCTTCGGGACGCGCACTTTTTTTTGAACGAAGCCGATCACTTTCGAACGAGTGGCATGCAAAAGAAATCAATATAACGAGCAAGGATGTGAGAACCGGGAGGATGGATTCACGATGCGATGGATTTCATGCTTGGCGTTGCTTGCGTGTGCGAACGCAGCGCCGGCGGCGGCCCAGAACCAAAACGTCTTCTCCAACTCCTACACCCTCGAATATGAGTTGAAGTACGATCGTGCCGCTGAGGTCATCAAGGGCCTCGCGGAAAGCGGCCACGAATTCGCAAGGCTGCGGCTGGGTTGGCTCGCCTATCTCGCCGGCCGCTACAACGAGGCCCTCGATCACTACAACCTCGTGCTGCGCAGCAACCCGAACTCGCTCGATGGGCGGCTCGGCCTAACCCTGCCTTTGATGGCGCAAAAGCGTTGGCAGGATGCCTCCGACCAGATCCGGCTGATCCTCAACAATTCGCCCTGGGACTACACCGCCCACGCCCGCCTGCTGATCTGCCAGGAGGCCCTGAAGCAGTGGTCCGCCCTCGAGCAGCATGCCCGCGAGATCTCGGCGGTCTGGGCGTCCGACGCCAACGCCCTCGTCTACCTCGCGCGCGCGCGCGCCGCCCAGAACAATATCGCCGGCGCCAAGCAGGCCTATGGACAGGTGCTCGAGCGGATACCGCAGCATGTCGAGGCGCTCGCCTTCATGAAGAAGAATCCCTAGCCGAACTGAGGACGGCATGGCCGAACCGACATCCCTGCTGCCGGCTGACGTCCTGAAGCGCCTCGCCACGAGCGAGAGCGGCTTCATCTTCGACCCCGCCACGGGCAACAGCTTCACCGGCAATGCCACCGCGCTCGCCATCATCAAACTGGCAGCGACGGAAGCCGATCCCGCCCGCATAGCCGAACTGCTGGCGGCAGAGTTCGACGTCGAGAGGACACAGGCCGAACGCGAGGTCGTCGAGTTCGCCTCCGTGCTTCGTCAGGCGCTCGGCTCATGAGCAGGCCGCTCACCGTTGCGATCACCGGCATGAACGCCCGGGCCGACAATCCCGGCCCGGGCGTCGCCGTGGCCCGCTGCCTGAAGGAGTCGGGCCGGCCGGTCCGGCTCGTCGGCTTCGCGTACGATACGCTCGACCCCGGCCTCTATCTCGACGACCTCTTCGCCGCCACCTACCTGCTGCCCTATCCTTCTGCCGGCGAGGCCGCCTTCTTGGAGCGGTTGGCGGGGGTGCACGCCGAATCGCCGATCGACGTCTTCATCCCGTGCCTCGACGCCGAGATGCCCGCCTGCATCTCCCTGTCGGACAAGCTCTCCGCCATGGGCATCCGCACGTTTCTGCCGACGGCCGAGCAGTTCGCCATGAGGGCGAAGGATCGGCTGGCAGCGGCGGCCGAGGCGGCAAAGGTGGAGATGCCGGAGACCCAGACCGTCAGCAGCCCCGGCTTCTTCCGCTCTTGCACCAAAGAAGGCTGGACCTATCCCCTGGTCGTCAAGGGCTGCTTCTACGACGCCGTCGTCGTATACGACGCCCAGCAGGCGATCGCCGCCTACCACCGCATCGCCGCGCAATGGGGCCATCCGGTGCTCGCCCAGAAATACTTCACCGGCGAGGAATACAATCTCTGCACCATCGGCGACGGCACCGGCCGGATGCTGGGCGCGGTCACGATGAAGAAGCGGGCCCTGACCGACAAAGGAAAGGCATGGGCCGGCGTCTGCATCGCCGACCCGGCGATCGAGTCCCTGGCCGCTCGCCTGATCGAGACGCTGAAGTGGCGCGGCCCCTGCGAGATCGAAGGGATAAGGAGCCGGACGGGTGAGTTCCGGCTGCTCGAGATCAATCCCCGGTTCCCGGCCTGGGTCTACTTCACTCACGGTGTCGGCCGAAATCTGCCGGCGGCCCTTCTCGACCTGATCGACGGCCGGCCTCCGCCCACCTTCGAGCCGCCCCGTGTCGGCACGATGTTCATCCGTTACGCCCAGGAAGTGATCGTCCCGATCTCGGCGTTCGAGCACGTCGTCACCGGCGGCGGGCGAAGCCTGCAGGAAGTTGGCGCCAAATGAACGCATTGCAGCGCAAGCCGTGGCAGAAGCCTGTCCTGACGGCTCACCGCGCCTCGGGCCCCAACAAGTTCGGCAGCCAGCGCCACCGCGCCTACAAAGCCGACATCGAGGGAGTCTCGATCGATTCGCTCCTGCAACGGTTCGGGTCGCCGCTCTTCGTGCTGTCGGAACACCGGCTCCGCGAAAACGCCCGGCGCCTGCTGCGGACGTTCCGCACCCGCTATCCGCGGGTCCGTTACGGCTGGTCATACAAGACGAACTACCTCAACGCCGTCTGCAACACCCTCCACCAAGAAGGCGCGTGGGCCGAGGTCGTCTCGGAGTTCGAGTATGACAAGGCCCGGAACCTCGGCGTGCCGGGCGCGCGCATCATCTTCAACGGGCCACACAAGCCCCGGAAGGCACTGGAACGCGCCGCGGCCGAGGGCGCGCTGATCCACCTCGACAACCTTGATGAACTGTTCCTGCTTGAGGACGTGGCGAAGTCATTGCAGCGCACGATCCCCGTCGCCCTGCGGCTGAACTTCGACACCGGCTATCACGAGGCGTGGAGCCGCTTCGGCTTCAACGTCGAATCGCAGGCCGCGCACGACGCCGCCCGGCGAATCGCCGCCGCAGGGCGGCTGAAGCTCACCGGCCTGCACAGCCACATCGGCACCTTCGTCCTCGACCCTCGCGCCTACGCCGCCCAAATCAAGATCATGGGCCAGTTCATGAACTTCGCGGAGACGGAAACGGGCGCGCACATTGAATACATCGACATCGGCGGCGGCTTCGCGTCGCAGAATGCACTGCAGGGCATCTACTTGCCGCCCGAACAGGCCATCCCGTCGATCGAGCAGTATGCCGAGACCATCGCGCAGGCAATGACGGAGGTCGTGCGCGGTCGCAAGGACTGGCCATGGCTGATCCTCGAAAGCGGTCGCGCCGTCGTCGACGATGCAGAGTCGCTCGTAACGTCCGTCGTCGGCTCCAAGCGCCTTCCCGACGGTCGCAAGGCCATGATCCTCGACGCCGGCGTGAACCTGATGTTCACGGCCTACTGGTACCACCATGAATGTCAGCCCACGCGCCTCATCGAGGGAGTTGCCGAGGAGACGGTCCTCTACGGACCGCTCTGCATGAATATCGACGTGATGCGCAGTTCCGTATGGCTGCCGCCGCTCGGCGTCGGCGATTCCCTCGTCTTCAATCCTGTCGGCGCGTACAACAACACGCAGTGGCAGCAGTTTATCGAATATAGGCCTGCCGTCGTCATGGTGCACGAGAACGGTGACGTGTCCGAGGTGCGCACGCCGGACACGCTGCAGACGATGCTGCACCAGGAACGCTTGCCCCAGCGCCTCGCGAGCCCCTATCCGCAGGGCGTGCCAGACTGATGGTCCGAACCGCGGCACTCGGAATCCACCGAGTTCTCCGACCGTATCTCAGGGGCTACGCCGCCGTCCTGTTCTGCAGCCACGATCTTGCCGGCCTATTGATCCTGGCGGTCACCTTCATCCATCCCGAAGTGGGTGCATGCGGCCTGCTTTCGGCGATCGCAGCCCATCTCACGGCCCGTCATCTCCGCTACCCGGAGGTCGAGCAGCCGCCGGAGGTCTACAACGCGCTTCTGGTTGGCCTCGCCCTAGGAGCGGCGTGGCAGACCACACCCCTCCTGCTTGCCATCATCGCCGTGACGGGCGTCATCACGGCGCTTGCGACCCACGTGATCGGAGGATGGCTGTGGCGTCTCAACAAGCTGCCGGTGATGAGCCTGACATTCGTGCTCATCGTGTGGGCACTCAAGCTCGCCGCCCATGACGTCGAGATCCTGACACCGGTGCAGCGCGCCCCCTTCCCGGCATTCGCCTCCGCGCACTTCAACGACTTCTTCACGGCGCTGGGATGGTTCCTCTATACACCGCACCCGACGGCTGGCCTCGCCATGTTCGTCGCTCTGCTCATCTCGTCGCGCTATCTCGCCCTGCTGTGCGTATCCGGCTACGTGATCGGGACGCTATCGTTGTGGGCCGTGGGATCCTCCGTGCCTTCGGGCGTCATCGGTTTCAACTTCATGCTTTCGGCCATGGCGGTCGGCGGCCTGTTTGCCTTTCCCGACAGGATCTCCTTTATCTGGGGGATGTTCGCGGCACTGTTCGCGGCCCTCCTGACGATTGCGCTGGCGGGGCCGTTGGCGGGACTGCGGCTGCCCCTTCTTGCAGCGCCCTTCCTGATGTCGAGCTACCTCCTCATGGCCGGCCTGTCGGCACGGCCGGCGGGCGGCAGCCCCCGATTGCTGCTCGAGGCGCCTGCCCTTCCCGAGCGCAGCCTCCTCACCGACAAGCTCGCCCGCGCACGCCTCAGCGAGCCAGGAAGCTATCCCGTGCAGCCGCCCTTCTTTGGCGGCTGGAAGGTCTCTCAGGGCATCGACGGCAACCTCACCCATCGCGGCGTCTGGCGCGATGCCTTCGACTTCATCATCGTCGACGAGCGGGGACGCAGCTTTCGTGCCGACGGCAAGGAGCTTTCCGACTACTACTCCTATGGCGCGCCCGTCCTCGCGCCCGTTTCCGGCCTTGTCTGGCGCACCGACGACCGAATCCCGGACAATGCGCCAGGCGAGATCGATGCGCGTCCGGGACGAAATTTCGGCAACCATCTGATGCTGCGCACCGCCGACGGCACGTTCGTGCTTCTCGGCCACCTCAAGCAGGCGAGCCTTGTGGTGAAGCCGGGCGCGTGGGTCGAAGCCGGCCAGATCGTGGCGGCCTGCGGGAATTCCGGCCGATCGACGCAGCCGCACATCCACCTGCAGGCGCAGTTCCTCGATGAGATCGGTGCCCCAACACGTCCGCTGCACCTGCGCAGCATCACGGTGCAGTCCGAGGTTTCCGGTTCCTCCGACTACTTACTCGCCGGACAACCGGCGCAGGGCGCCGTGGTCTCGCCCGCCCTGCCCGATCAGCGGCTGGCCGAAGCCATGCACCTGCCTGCCGGCCGAACTCTGCTGCTCGATTCCCGGAACCGCACGCGTCACCAGCTCACCGTCGAGCTGAGCCTGCTCGGGCAATTCCGTATCTCGACCACGACCGGCGCCTCAGCCGGCTTCGACGAACTCCCGGACGTGCTGGCCTTCTTCGATCGCCAGGGGCCGCGCGATGCCTGTCTGGATGCATGGATGATGGCGGTTGGCCTGACGCCGTTCTCGGCCGCCGCGCGCACTTGGATCGATGCACCGAGCGTCGAGCTTGCCCGCTTCCCCCTCGGCATCCGCATTGCCGTTGCCTTGCTGCGCCCGTTCGGAGCGGCGTTCACCACCCGCTACAAGCGGGAGTGGATGGCGGCGAGAGGTTGCTGGCAACAGACCGGCCAACATCGTTTGGCGCTTGCACCCGGATTTTCCGTCGAGGTGTCGAGCGAGGCAATCATCGACCCGGCGACGGGCGTGAGCGAAATCTCGGTGCGCTGCGGCGCGCGGTCGGACATTTTCGTTGTGCGCGAGATCGGCTCCGTCGGCGATGTCGGCGTACAGCCCGCGACTGTGCCCGTACAACCGGGCAAGTAGATCAATCTCCTTCAACAGGCCCACCTTCTCGAATTCGTGGATCTGGGCGTCCTCGCGCTGGAGCATCTCGGTCTCGATGTGCGCTGACAGCGCCTCGACGCTGGAGTCGAGGTCCGCCTCGCGCTTGACGAAGACCGAGTCGCCGATCGCGCCGGGCACGGCCGCGCTGACCTTGCCCACGATATCGCTCGGCGTGCCTGCAGCGGCCATCAACAAGAGCAGCGTGATGGTATCGAAGCTACTTACGCTGACCTCTGCCTGGGTCGATGTGCCCGAGAACTCGCTGAAGCACCGCTTCATTGCTGCGGTGATGGCGCTGAGTCGGCCATCGCGCACGTGGCCGATCGACGCCGGGATCTAGTCGATGAGCGCATCGATCTGGCTGCCCAGCAGGTCCTTCGAGGCTGGCCATTGCATTTGAAGAGAGCGACTTTGAACCTCAGCCCCCGCTGCCTGTTGCAACCGCGGGATCGCGAGGTGGTTAGCACTGGCGTCGCGGGCATGGCTGCTCGTGAGCTTGGGGGGAATGGCCGTCAGGCAGGTGGCCGGCGCCGGCCGATCCTTGAAGGAGCTGCGGGCGTTCATATCGATGTCTACCGAGGACGTGCCAATCGATGCTTGGAAATTGCCAAGTACAACCAGGACCCAGGTCACATACCTGCACTGCGGGGCGCGACCTGCCGGGTCGCGCCCCGTTTCGTTAGAGTTGCGATGAGATGACGGTTGCCGAAAAAGTTGCCCGACGCAGCGAGATGCTGGGCCCCGCGCTGCGCGGCATGCTGTGGATGGCGTTGTGCGGTCTCTGCTTCGCGGTCATGAATGCCACGTCGCGCATCCTCACCGCCGACCTGCAGGCCTGGCAGATCCAGTGCCTGCGCTACTTCTTCGGCGGCCTGGTTCTCCTGCCGGTTCTGCTGCGCGTCGGCGGTCCGGCTATCCTGCGCACCAAGAACCTCAAGCTGCAGCTCGTCCGCTGCCTGGTGCATACGGTGGGCAGCGGCATGTGGTTCATCGCGCTGGCCTACGTGCCGTTGGCCGAGATCACCGCGATCTCCTTCACCAGCCCAATCTTCCTGGCGGCCGGCGCCATGATCTTCCTCGGCGAGCGGGCACGGATCGACCGCTGGGTCGCCATCGCCGTGGGTTTTGCAGGCGTGCTGATCGTGCTCGCGCCCAAGCTCGAGCAGGGCATCGCCGCCAACTGGGCGACGCTCATCCTGGTCGCCGCGGCGCCCGTGTCGGCCGGCTCCTACCTGCTGGCCAAGCGCCTCATGCAGTACGACCGGCCGGAGACCATCGTGCTGTGGCAGTCGTTCCTGGTGGCGGCGTTCACCCTGCCGGTGGCGCTGTTCTTCTGGCGCAACGTGACGGTGACGCACCTCGCGATCTTCGTCTTCGTGGGCGCGCTGGGCTCGCTCGGGCATTACGCTCTCAATCGCTCCCTGAAGGCCGCCGACGTGGCCGCGACCCAGCCCGCGCGCTTCCTCGAACTCGTTTGGGCCTCCCTGCTCGGCTTCCTGATCTGGGGCGACGTGCCGCCGGTCTGGACCTTCGCCGGCGCCATGGTGATCTTCGGCGCCACCACCTGGATCGCCCGCCGCGAGGCCAGGCGGAAGATCTAGGCGCGTTGCCGGAGCAGTCTGCCGGACGGCGCCTTCGGCGCCACCCCCGGCTCGGGCAGGGTCACGCCATTCACGATCACCGCTTTCACGCCCTGGGGCCGGCTGATCAGACGGTCTTCACCGGCCGGCAGGTCGTACACGCGCTCGAGCTTGCTCGCACCGACTCTCGCCGGATCGAACACCACGACGTCGGCCGGCAGGCCGACCGCGAGGCGGCCGCGATCCTTCAGGCCGAAGATGTCGGCCGGACGCTGCGTCAGCTGATACACAGCCTGTTCGAGCGTCAGCGCACCGCCGTCGCGCACCCAGTGGCCGAGCAGGTGCGTGGCGTAGCAGGCATCGCACAGCTGACTCATGTGCGCGCCGCCGTCGCCCAACGCGATCAGCACTTTGGGGTCCTGCAGGATCTCCCGAACTTCGGCTTCCTCGAAGTTGAGCACGTTGGCGCGCATCCGGGTACGGAGGTCCCGGCCCGCAAGATCGAAAATCACGTCGACCGGATCGTCTCCGCGCTGGTCGGCGACATCGATCAGCCTGCGTTCGATCAGCGCCTCGTCGGCAGATGAAGAGATCACGAGATTGCGGAACATGGCGCGGCGCGAGTCGCCTTCGAGCTCCTTGCCCATGAAGACCGCGTCGTCGGGCCCTCTTCCCGCCAGCTGCCGCTTCACGCGCGCACGGAACGCCGCGTCGGCATAGACCGCCTGGCGCGTCTCGTCGTCGGGCGCCGCGCGCAGGCGCTCGAAGGAAGCGAAGGTGTCGAACACCACCGGCGAGCGGAAATCGAACTCGATCTGGATCGGCCGGCAGGCGCCCTGCGGGTAGATCGGCAGGCCGCGCTTGATCAGTTCGTCGGACTTCGCGAGCTGCGGGCGGTGGGAGTTGGGCCCGAGCGAGCCCGCCAGCAGCGCCGTCCAGATGACCGGCCGGCCGCTCTTCCTGTGCAGTTGTTCGTACTCGTCCCAGCGCGGGTCGCGGCCGACATTATAGTGGATGATGCCGTGGCCGGATTTGCCGACGGCGTCCGCGATCTCGAGCATCTCGCCGAACTCGGCCAGGCGCGAGGGCACCGGCCGGCCCGAATAACCGATATGGACCTTGGACACCGACGTCGCGAAGCCCACCGCGCCGGCGTCCATGGCTTCGGCCACAATCCGCTTCATCTCGGCGATTTCCGGCGCCGTCGCCGCGCGCGTGGTTGCCTCGTCGCCCATCACAGAGAGTCGGACCGGCGTATGGCCGACCATCACCGCGACGTTGATGCCGAGCGGCTGGCGATCGAGCGCATCCATGTATTCGGGGAAGGTCTGGAATGGCCAGTCCGCGCCGATGCCCGCCTTCAGCGCGGCGAGGCTCATGCCCTCGACTCTTTCGAGGGTGCGCAGGATCAGTTCGCGGTGCTCGGGCTTCGTGGGCGCGACGCCGAAGCCGCAATTGCCGACCACCACCGACGTCACGCCATGCCACGGCGAGATCGTCAGCATGGGGTCCCAGAGCACTTGCGCATCGTAGTGCGTGTGAATGTCGACGAAGCCTGGCGACACGATATGGCCGGTGGCGTCGATCGTCTCCCTTGCGTCGCCGGGCGCCTCGCCCAGCGCCACGACCTTGCCGTCCGAGATCGCGACGTCGCCCCGTCGTCTCGGCCGACCGCTGCCGTCGACAATCTCGCCGCCCGTGATCTTGATGTCGTAGGTCATGACGCTACTCCGGCTTCACGCCCGTGTACTCGATCATCTTTTTCCAGTAGGCGAGGTCGTCCTTCTGGACCTTGGCGAATTCGGCCGGCGTGCTGCCGATCGGGTCGAAGCCCAGGGTCTTCCACTTCTCGAGCGAGTCGGGATCCTTCAGCGCCTTGTTGATGTCGACCGACAGCTTGTCGACGATCGGCTTGGGCGTCTTGGCCGGCGCGAACATGCCGTACCAGCCATCGACCACGAAATCGGCGAAGGCCGCCTCGACCATGGTCGGCAGCTCGGGCGCCGATGCCGAGCGCGTCTTGCAGGTCTGCGCCAGTGCCTTGACCTTGCCCGCGCGCGCCTGCGGCAGGGCCGACGGCAGATTGTCGAACATGAAGGCGAGACGACCGGCCATCAGGTCGGGCTGGGCCTGCGCGCTGCCGCGATAGGGCACCAGCGTCGCCTTGAGCCCGGCGCGCTTGACCAACAACTCGGCCGCGATGTGCTGGCTCGAGCCGGTGGCGGCTGCGTAGGCGACGCCATCCTGCTTCTTGATCCAGGCGACCAGTTCCTGAGGCGTGTTCGCGGGGATGGTGGTCGGAATGACCAGTGCCATACAGGCGGTGCCGAGCAGCGTGAGCGGTTCGAAGTCGGTGATCGGGTCGTAGGGCAGGTTGGGGTAGAAGATCTTGTTGGAGCCGTTGGTGCTCTGCGTGCCCAGCTGGATCGTGTAGCCATCGGGCGCGGATCTCGCCGCGAACTCGGTGCCGATGGCGCCGGCGGCGCCGCCCTTGTTTTCGATCACGATTCCCGGCTTCCAGACGTCGGCGAGCTTGGCCGCGAGGATGCGCGACAGCGTGTCGGTGGGACCGCCGGGCGGGAACGGCACCACCCACTTGATCGGGCGCGAGGGATACTCCTGTGCCGAGGCCGGAGCGGTGGCGGCGACCAGTCCCAAAGTGGCGATAAGTACCCGAAACAACAGCATTTCTACGCCTCCATCCGACCTGAACGGATATTCACCTACTGTGCCAAAGGGCGCTTGTTCTAATACTTACTGACTGGTCAGTTATTTAAATGAGTACGATCAAACAGCGTCGCGCCCCCACCGAACGCCCCCAGGAAATCCTCGAGGCTGCGCTGGCTCTCTTTGTCGAAAAGGGATTTGCCGGCACGCGGCTCGACGACGTGGCCGAGCGCGCCGGTCTCTCGAAGGCTGCGATCTATCTCTATTTTAAGGACAAGGAAGCCCTGCTCGAAGGCGTCATCCGACAGACCATCAGCGCCAATGTCGGCACGATGGAGGGCCTCGCACGCGCACATCAGGGCAAGGTCGCCGATCTCATACCCGCCATCCTCGAGTTCATGGCGAGCCGGGTCGAGGACACGCCGATGCCGTCGATCGCCAAGCTGGTGATCGCCGAATCGCGCGCCTATCCCGAGATGGGCCGCTTCTATCTGAAAGAAGTGATCGGCCGCGGCATCCCGATGTTCGAGGGCCTGATCGCCAAGGGTGTGGCGCAGGGCGAGTTCCGCCCGGTCGATCCCGCTCTCACCGTGCGCTCGCTGGTCGGGCCGATGCTGCTCGGCATCGTGTGGAAGAGCGTGTTCGAACCGCTGGGCGGCGAGCCGCTCGACGTGCGCGCCCTCGCCCGCCATCACGCCGACCTGATGCTGCGCGCCCTCGCGCCGCCACCGGCAGCGCCGTCATGAAACGCCCGCCTCCGCAGGCCATCGCCGCCATCGCGATCGTGCTTCTGGTCAGCGCCGCGACGCTGACGCGCGACCGCTGGCAGCCGGTGCTCGGCTTGGGCGCGGGCGAGACCCGCTACCTCGGCTATGTCGAAGGCGAGACCAGCCTGATCGCACCGCCCGTCGCCGGGCGGCTGGTGCAGCGTCCCGTCGAGCGCGGCATGACCGTGAAGAAAGGCGACCGGCTGTTCGTCATCGACCCGGTTTTGGCCAATGCCGAAGTCGTACGCGCCGAAGCCGCTCTCGCCGAATTGAAGTCGCGCTACGCCAACCTGCTGATCGGCAAGCGACAGGAGGAGCAGGACGTGACGCGCAGCCAACGGCGCGAGGCCGAGGCGCAGCTCGCCATGACCGAGACCGAGTTGCAGCGCCAGACGCAGCTGCTGGAGAAGGGCTACACCACGCGCCAGGCCTTCGATCAGGTGCAGTCGCAGGTGCTGCAGCTGCGCTCGCGCATCGCCTCGCTGACCGCGCAGGAGAAGGTCGGCGACCTCGCCGCGCGGCCCGACGAGATCGCCGCCGCGAAATCGCTGGTCGACCAGAGCCAGGCCAATCTCGACCAGGCGCGCAAGCGGCTGGACGACCTGATGCCGGTCGCGCCCGAGGATGCGCTGGTCGAGAATACATTCTTCAACATCGGCGAATGGGTGCCGGCCGGCACGCCGGTCGTGTCCCTGCTGCCGCCGTTCCGGGTGAAGCTGCGCTTCTACGTGCCGGAGGAGGACGTCGCGCGCGCCAGGATGGGCGGCACGGTGAATTTCACCTGCGATTCCTGCCCGCCCGACCTCAAGGCCGACATCATCTACATCTCGCCGCGCTCGGAATTCACCCCGCCGGTGATCTACTCGCAGTCGGCACGGACGAAGCTGGTGTTCCTGATCGAGGCCAGGCCGCGCCCGACGCAGACGTTGCTGTCGCCCGGCCTGCCGGTCACCGTGGCACCGTTCGCCGCGTCCGCCACGCAGTGAGGCGGCCATGACGCTGGCGATCGACGTCCGCGACCTGGTGAAGCGCTACGGCGCGCGCACCGTGGTCGACAAGGTCAACCTGCAGATCGAGCAGGGCCGCATCTGCGGCTTTCTCGGCCCCAACGGCTCGGGCAAGACCACGACACTGCGCATGATCTGCGGCCTGCTGACGCCGGACGGCGGCGGCGGCACGTGCCTCGGCCACGACCTGGTGCGCGACCGAGACGCGATCAAGCGCCAGGCCGGCTACATGACCCAGCGCTTCGGCCTCTACGAGGATCTCACGATCCGTGAGAACCTCGAGTTCGTGGGCCGCGTCTATGGCCTCGATCGGCTTAAGCAACGGGTCGACGATTCGCTCGGGCGGCTGGGCCTCGCTACCCGCGCGAATCAGCTTGCGGGATCCCTGTCGGGCGGCTGGAAGCAGCGTCTCGCCCTCGCGGCCTGCGTCCTGCATGAGCCCAAGCTGCTGCTGCTCGACGAGCCGACCGCCGGCGTCGACCCCAAGGCGCGCCGCGCGTTCTGGGACGAGATCCATGCCTATGCCTCACAAGGCATCACGGTGCTGGTCTCGACCCACTACATGGACGAAGCCGAACGCTGTCACGAGATCGCCTACATCGCCTATGGCGAGTTGATGGCGCGCGGCACCTCGGCCGAGATCATCCGTCAGTCGGGCCTGTCGGCCTTCATTGCCACCGGCCCGGGCGCCGACCGGCTGGCGCCGCGGCTGCGTGACGCGCCCGGCGTCACCGCGGCGGCCGCCTTCGGCACCACGCTGCATGTCTGCGGCACCGACCCGGCGGCACTTGCACGCGCCATCGAGCCCTACCGGCACGAGGAAGGCCTTCGCTGGGAGGAAGCCGAACCGACCCTGGAAGACGTGTTCATCCACCTGATGGGCCGGGCGCACGACAATGCGCCCGGCGCCGTCTGAGGAGCCCGGGCCATGTGGGCGCGGCTCTGGGCGATCGTCGTCAAGGAGACGCTGCAGCTCAAGCGGGACCGGCTGACCTTTGCCATGATGTTCGGCGTTCCGATCATGCAGCTCCTGCTGTTCGGCTACGCCATCGACACCGATCCGCACAATCTTCCGACGGCGGTGATCTCGGCCGATGACAGCACGATCACCCGCACCGTGCTCTCGGCGCTGCGCACCACCGGCTACATGAACTTCACGCACCGGCCGAAGTCCGAGGCCGAAGCCAACCAGCTCCTGCAGCGCGGCGAAGTGCAGTTCGTGGTGACCATCCCGTCGGACTTCACGCGCCGGCTGATTCGTGGCGAGCGGGCGCAGATCAACATCGACGCCGACGCGACCGACCCGATGGCGGCGACCAATCCTCTGGTCGCGGCAAAGCCCGCGATCGAGCAGGCGTTGACGCGCGATTTCGTGGGCCCCCTCGCCTCGCTGCGCCCCGGCGCCGACTCGATCGAGGTCGTCCTGCAGCGCCGCTACAACCCCGAGGGCAAGGCGCGCCTCAACATCGTGCCCGGCCTGCTTGCCGTGATCCTGACCATGACCCTGGTGATGATGACGGCGCTCGCGGTCACCCGCGAACGCGAGCGCGGCACCATGGAGAACCTGCTCGCCATGCCGGTCAGGCCGATCGAGGTCATGATCGGCAAGATCCTGCCCTACATCGTGCTCGGCTCGGTGCAGGTCGTGGTGATCCTGATCGCGTCGAAGCTGCTGTTCGATGTCGGCGTGGCCGGCAGCCTCGCCCTGCTCGGCTTCGGCACGGCGCTGTTCATCACCGTCAACCTTGCCATCGGCTTCACCATCTCGACCCTGACCCAGAACCAGCTCCAGGCGATGCAGGCCTCCGTCTTCGTGCTGCTGCCGTCGATCCTGCTGTCGGGCTTCATGTTTCCGTTCCGCGGCATGCCGGTGTGGGCGCAGTATCTCGGCGAAGCGCTGCCGGCCACGCACTTCATGCGCATCGTGCGCGGCGTCATGCTGAAGGGCGCCTCCCTCGGCGACGTCGGGGCGGAACTCCTGGCGATCGTCGCCATCCTGCTCGTCGTCTCGGCGCTCGCGATCAGCCGCTACCGGGTGACGCTCGACTGATTACTGCTGTCTCGCAGGGCGAGGCTCCGCGCGCCCGGAAACATGATACGAATGGGCGTTTTCCGGGTCGGTAGACGCCCTTGGAGTTTCGATGCGCCCTCTCTCCGCGATCCGAACCGTCATCGTCGTGCTGGCATTCGCCGTCATTGCGCCGGCGTTTGTGGGAGTCGCGGGTGCGCAAACTGCGCCAACCTCCCCTCTCCGCATAGACGTCCCAGTGACGCTTCGGGACGCCAAGGTGGTTTTCAACATGGACCATCTCGTCTTCGAGGGAGCGACGCCGACGGGTCTCGCCTGGATGAAGCGCAACACCGAGAGTTTCGTCCGTGACAGAACATCGTGGCAGATCATCGCCGTTTTCCACGGGCCGGGCGGGTCGATGCTGCTGAACGACGCGGCCTACGACCGTGTGCGCAAGACCACCGGCGGCAATCCCTACAGGACAACGATCGCCGAGCTGCAGCGCGTGGGCATCCGGTTCGAGGAGTGCGGAGAAACCGCCCACCTCAACGGTTGGACCAACGCCGACTTGCTGCCCGGCGTTCAGGTCAATAGCGGGGCCATCCTGCGCTTTATCGAGCTGGGCCAGCAGGGTTTCGTCCAGATCCATCCCTGATGACGGCACCCGCCTCCGACGCCCCCGATCTGCTGAGCCGATATATTCCTTCGCGGGTAGCACGGGGCTACGCGCTCGCGGTGCTGTCGGGCATCTGCTTCACCTTCCTCAATGCCTCGGTGAAGGAGCTCTCGGCCGACACCGCGCCGCTGTTCGCCGCCTGGGGCCGCTGGCTCGCCGGCGTCGTCGTGATCGGCGCCTGGCTGATCTACCGCGCCGGCTTTGCCGGCATGCGCACGCACGATCTGAAGCTCCACTGCATCCGCGGCCTCTTCCACACGCCGGGCTACGGCTTCTGGTACGAGGCCTCGGTCTGGCTGCCGCTCGCCACGCTCTCGGCGCTGGGCTTCACCGGCCCGATCTTCGTGACGGTGGGCGCCGTGTTGTTCCTCGGCGAGAAGGTGCATTGGCGGCGCTGGGCCGCCGTGGCCATCGGCTTCGCCGGCATGCTGGTGATCGTGCGCCCGGGCGTGGCCGAGATGAACACCGGCATCGTCCTCATGCTCTGCGCCGTACCGCTGATCGCGGGCTCCAACCTTGTGGGCAAGGTCGTGGCCGGGCGCGACCGCACCGACACGGTGGTCTTCTGGCAGAGCGTGATCGGCGCGCTGTTCTTCACACCGCTCGGCCTGTGGCAATGGCACACACCGACCATGGGCCAGCTCGGCCTGTTCGCCTGCGCCGGCGTGTTCGGCACGCTGGGCTACTTCTTCATCACCTGGGCCTATCGCCTGCTCGACATTTCCGCCCTGCAACCCATCACGTTCCTCGGCATCGTGTGGGCCGCCTTGATGGACGTCGCAGTCTGGGGCAAGACCTCCGACATCTGGACGTTCGTCGGGGCAGCCATCATCGTGGCGTCGACGAGCTACATCGCCCACCGAGAGGCGAAGCTGGCAGGAGGAAAAGGGAAATGACGGATCGCCTGAAGGGCAAGGTCGCGCTGATCACCGGTGGCGCCTCGGGACTGGGCGCCAACGCGGCGGAACTGATGGTGCGCGAGGGAGCCCGGGTGGTCGTCGCCGACATCGCCGCCGACCGCGGCCAGGCGGTCGCGAGCAAGCTGGGCGCGTCCGGTCACTTCGCGAAGCTGGACGTCACCAGCGAGGACAACTGGAAGGCTGTGATCGCCGAGACGGTGGCGAAGTTCGGCGCCCTGCACGTTCTGCTCAACTCGGCTGGCATCGGCCTCAGCAAGACGGTCGAGGACATCACGCTCGAGGAATGGCGCAAGGTGCACGCGATCGACCTCGACGGCGTGTTCCTGGGCTGCAAGCACGGCGTCGCCGAGATCAAGAAGCACACCAAGTCGCTCGGCGGCTCGATCATCAACATTTCGTCGATTTCGGGCATCATCGCCGGCGCCAACATGGCGGCCTACAATTCGGCGAAGGCGGGCGTGCGCCTGCTGAGCAAGTCGGTAGC
>CAYZQZ010000046.1:0-15750 GCA_964480235.1 uncultured Reyranella sp.
TGACCGGCAGGTCGAAGCGCACGTTGTCCGGCGCCAGCATGACGTGATAGCCGCGCTCGGCGACCAGCGGTGCGTTGAAGCCGAGCAGGCGCGTAAGGTCGCCCGAGGCGCGACCGGCCGAGATGACGACTGCTTTGGCCGGCAGTTCGGAATCAGTAAGCTTTACCGATGTCACGCGCCGACCAGCGCGGCCAAAGCCCCGCACTCGGCCGCGCAACACCGTGCCGCCCTCGGCTGCGAAGCGCTCGGCCAGGGTGGCGACCACCCGGTAAGGATCGATAGTGTGCATGCCCTGCGGGTAGTAGACGCCCCGCACGATGTGACTGCTGAGGCCCGGCGCCAGCTCGCGGGCCCGCGCGCCGTCGACGATCTCGAATTCCGTGCCCTTGGCTTTCTGCAACTGGCGTTCGTCCTCGCCTGAGCCGAATTCGTCTTCACTTTCGTAGACGTAAAGGGCGCCCTGGCTCTTGAAGAGCTCACCCAGTCCCGAGGCCTGAATCTCTGCTTTCCAGGCGAGGTTGGCCTCGGCCATCAGGACGCCGAAGGAATCGATGCCTTTCCTGACCTCGGCGTTGCTGTAGGCGGCGAGCGCGAAGCGTGCCATCCAGGGCAGCAGTGCGGGAATGCTCGGTCCGTGCACGGTCAGTGGCCCGTTGCGGTCCGTCAGCATTTTGGGGATGCGCTTCAGCGTCGACGGGCGGGCCAGCGGCAGCAGGTGATCGATGGCGATAAAGCCTGCATTGCCGTAGGAGGTGGCCTTTCCCGGTTCAGCGCTGTCGAGCAGGGTGACGGCGTGTCCGGCACGTTGAAGGGCACGCGCGGTTGCCGTGCCGACGATTCCGGCGCCGACGACAATAACGGGATCGGTGTCGCTCATGGATGGACGTTAGCACGGACGCCGCGATCGCCCAGCGCGGCGTGGGCCGTGCGGTCCTCCAACGCTCTAGAAGAAAATCGGCAGCTTCGGCGCCTCGCGGCCTTCATCGGCCCCGATATCCGGCGTGGCGTAATGGATGAAGCTAGCGGGCAGGGCGCCACCCCAGTAGGTGCCGGTGCCGCGTTCGTCTTCGTTCCAGGTCACGGGCTGCCAGTCAGGAGCCAGCACGAGATAGCTTCCGGAATAGATCTCGATGCGATTGCCGCCGGGTTCGTAGGAGTAGAGGTAGAAGCCCTGGCTGTTGTTGTGCTTGGCAGGGCCAGCTTCGATGAACACGCCGTTCTCGCTGAGAATGTCGGCGGCGCGCAGCACGTCCTCGCGGTTGTCGACCCACAGAGAGAAGTGGTGCAGACGGCCGTGACCGCCTTTGACGTCGAGCACGTAGGCGAGCTGGTGATGGATAGCGGTCGGACTCATCCACGAGCCGAGTTCCGTACGCCCCTGGTCGTACACGACCTGCTCGCGGAGCTGGAAGCCCAGCAGGTCAGTGGCGAAGCGACGGTTGGCAGGAACGTCGGAGGCCAGCAATGCGAGGTGGTCGCTGCGCCGAACGCCAACGCCGCGGCCGCCGTACTTTTGTGGCTGGTTCTTCAGCTTCGAGCGTTCGGACGACGGCGCTTCGTAGCGCTGCTCCTCGTAGTAGATCTCCATGACGTGGCCATCTGGATCGCGGAAGCGGTAGGATCGGCCGCGGCCGAAATCCCCGTTGGTCCAGCCCACCCCGAGACCGGCCTGTTCGAGGGCGGCGGCGCGGCGCTCGAGGGCGGCAGGGCTCATGGCGCGCCAGGCAACGCAGCCGACGCCCGGTGCCCGTGCCTCGGTCAGCTTGAGGGTCGCTGCGGCATGGTCGCCCCAGGCGCGCAAGTGGACGCTGGGTCCAGCATTATGGACGACCGTCATTCCCAGCACGTCACGAAAATACCAGAGACTGCGCTCCGGCTTCGGTGTGAAGAGCTCGACGTTCCCCAGATGGGCGATGTCGTGACAGGGCTCGCGCATCATTCGAACAGGAGAACGTTGCGCCTTGGAAGGCTCATTGATTTACATCAAACAATGACTATTTAGGGCGTCCATGTCCTCGATCTCCGACTCCCCCTCTCCCGGCTGGCATGCCACGACCATCCTCTCGGTCCGCAAGGGCGGGCAGGTGGTGATGGCGGGCGACGGCCAGGTCTCGATGGGCCAGACCATCGTCAAGGGCAACGCCAAGAAGGTCCGCCGGCTGGGCAACGGCCAGATTATCGCCGGCTTCGCCGGCGCCACGGCGGATGCCTTCACGCTCTTCGAGCGGCTCGAATCCAAGCTCGAGCGTCACCCGGGCCAACTGCTGCGCGCCTGCATCGAGCTCGCCAAGGATTGGCGCACCGACCGTTACCTGCGCCGCCTCGAAGCACTGATGGCGGTGGCCGACAAGGGCGTTTCCCTGATGCTGTCCGGTTCGGGTGACGTGCTCGAGCCCGAAGGCGGCATTATCGCCATCGGCTCGGGCGGCAACTACGCGCTCTCGGCGGCGCGGGCCCTGATCGACGTCGACGGTCTCGATGCCGAGGCGATCGCGCGCAAGGCCATGGGCATTGCTGCCGACATCTGCGTCTACACCAACCACAATCTCGTCATCGAGAAGCTCTGAGTAGCGTAATGGGCAACGACTTTTCCCCCCGCGAAATCGTCTCCGAACTCGACAAGCACATCGTCGGGCAGCTCGACGCCAAGCGCGCCGTCGCGGTCGCGCTGCGCAATCGCTGGCGCCGCCTGCAGTTGCCCGAGGCATTGCGCGAGGAAGTGCTGCCCAAGAACATCCTGATGATCGGCCCCACCGGCTGCGGCAAGACCGAGATCGCCCGCCGGCTGGCCAAACTCGCCAATGCGCCGTTCCTCAAGGTCGAGGCGACCAAGTTCACCGAGGTCGGCTATGTCGGCCGCGACGTCGAGCAGATTGCACGCGACCTGATGGAGGTTTCCCTCGAGATGGCGCGCGAGCGCCTGCGCAAGGACGTCAAGGCCAGGGCCGAACTGGCGGCCGAGGATCGCGTCATCGAGGCGCTGTGCGGCGCCAACGCCAGTGAAGAGACCAAGCTGCGCTTCCGCCACAAGCTGCGCGACGGCGAGTTGAACGATCGCGAGATCGAGGTCGAAGTCGCCGACCAGGGCAGCCCGCTGCAGTTCGAGGTCCCCGGCCAGCCGGGCGCCTCGGTCGGCATGATCAATATCAGCGACATGCTGGGCAAGGCATTCGGCGGGCGCACCAAGAAGCGAAAGATGACCGTCGCGCAATCCTACGAAGCCCTGATGAAGGAGGAGAGCGACAAGCTCCTCGATCAGGAGACCGTGACCCGCGAGGCGCGCGAATCGGTCGAGCAGAACGGCATCGTCTTCATCGACGAGATCGACAAGATCACCGCGCGCAGCGAGTTCCGCGGCGGCGGCGACGTGAGCCGCGAGGGCGTGCAGCGCGACCTGCTTCCGCTGATCGAGGGCACCACGGTGAACACCAAGCACGGGCCGGTAAAGACCGACCACGTGCTGTTCATCTGCTCTGGCGCATTCCACCTCGCCAAGCCGTCGGACATGCTGCCCGAGTTGCAGGGCCGCCTGCCGATCCGGGTCAGTCTGGCGTCGCTCAGCCAGGACGATTTCAGGCGCATCCTGACCGAGCCCGAGGCGAGCCTGGTCAAGCAGTACAAGGCGCTGCTCGCCACAGAAAAGGTCGAGATCGATTTCACGCCGGACGCGATCGACGAGTTGGCGCGGCTGTCGGCCGAGATCAACGAGACGGTCGAGAATATCGGCGCCCGTCGCCTGCATACGGTGATGGAGAAGCTGCTGGAGGAAATCAGCTTCACCGCTTCCGACAAGCCCGGCGAGAAGATCTCGATTGGCGCCGACTACGTGCGCGAGCGCGTGGGGACGCTCACCAAGAGCGGCGACCTGTCGAAGTTCGTGCTCTAGAAGCAGTAGGTCTCGATCAGGCCGATCAGATAGGCCGGACCGTTCAGTCCCCACAGGACGAACGACACCGCCGTGACTGCCGCGACCAGGGCAAAGGCGCCCCACAACAGGGCCGAGCGCCAGCCCCGGATCATGGCTCGATCAGGAGCTTCGCGATCATGCCGCGGCGAAGGCCGGACGCGATACCGGCTTCTCGACGATCGGCCAGTGCAGCGCCGCCGAGGCGAGGCCCAGAGCGATCGAGATCCACCACATCATGTCGTAATTACCCTGCAGGTCGAACACACGCCCGCCACCCCAGCTGCCGAAGAAGCTGCCGGTCTGGTGGCTGAAGAAGACGATGCCGTTCAGCATGGTGAGATGGACTGGTCCGAAGATGTAGCCGACCAGCGCGGTGGTGAGCGGCACCGTGCCGAGCCAGAGGAAGCCCAGCGCGCCCGCGAAGATCAGGATCGAGGCTGCAGACAACGGCGCCAATACAAAGCCCAGGAAGACCAGCGAGCGCAGCAGGTAGAGCAGCGACAGAAGGTTCTTGCGCTGGTACTTCGCCGCCATCGAGCTCCACAGCACGGCGCCGACGATGTTGAACAGGCCGACCATGCCGATCGCCCAGCCGCCCAGTTCGGCCGGCGTCAGCTTGATGCCGAACAGGCTGAGGCCGATGCCCTTGTCGGAGATGTAGGCCGGGAGATGGCCGCCCACGAAGGCGACATGGAAGCCGCAAACGAAGTAGCCGATGACCAGCAGGATGTAGCTACGCTGCGCAAAGGCTTCGGATAGGGCCTGTCGGGTCGTCTGTCCGCCTGCCTTGGACTTGCGTGCCGCAGCGATCGCCTGACTGTCGTTGAGGCCGGCCGCCAGGAAGATCATCAGGACGGCGATGGCGGTCAGTGCCCACATGGTGGGCCGCCAGTCGCCCAGAATGTTCTGCAGGATTGAGGCAAGTGGCACGATGAAGAACTGGCCGAACGAGCCGCCCGCCGAACAGATGCCAACCGCCAGTGCCTGCTTGGCCGGCGGTGCGGTGCGCAGGACGACGCCCAGTACCGGGCCGAAACTCGCGGCGGACAGGCCGACGCCGACCAGAATATTGCCGAGGATAAGCAGAAATCCGTCATGCATCAGGGCCGTCACGACCATACCGGCGACGTAAACCATGCTGCCGCCGGCGATTGTGATGGCGGAGCCGAATCGGTCACACAGCCGCCCGGCAAAGGGCGCCACCGCGCCCATCAGCAGCATGGAAACGGCGGTACCGAAGGAAAACAGTTCGCGGCCGACATGGAGTTCGGCCGAGACCGGCTTCAGAAAGATGCCGAAGCTCTGGCGGACGCCCAGACCGATGGTCAGAACGAGGAAACCGCACCACACGGCGGTCCAGTAGGAACGGGAGGTCATGACGGTCAATCTACGGCGGGAGGCCCGGGTTGGCGCATAGAAATACTTCATGCGGACACAAGCTTCGATGTGGCACAAGACAGCCATGAGGCACTGGGTCCGCGGCGCGTTGGCAGCTTTCCTGCTGGTGATGGCAGGAAACGCGGTGGCGCAGCAGCTGCCTAGGCTGGAGCGCGAGCGCTGCGTCTTCCGGGCCCCGCGCAGCGACCGCCTTGAGTGCTACGTGCTGGTGGTGCCGGAGAACCGCGAGAAGCCGGCGGGCCGCGAGGTTCGGCTGAAGGTCGTTGTGCTCAAGGCCAAGCGACGCATGGATGCAGATCCGATGGTCTATCTCGCCGGCGGCCCGGGCGATGCGCCGCTGGTGGCGTCCAACCTCGGCGCCGATCCGCTGTCGGAAGGCGACTGGTGGAATGACACGGCGAACATCCGCAAGCGCCGCGACGTGATCATTCTCAGCCAGCGCGGCGCCGGCGGCTCCACCCCCAATCTCGACTGCTTCGATTCGCGCAACAGCGAGGCTTCCCGCCTGCGCCGACGCGCCATCACCGAACCGCAGGAGCGCGACATCCTGATCCGTTGCCGCGCCGAGTTCGATCGCAAGCGCATCGATCTCGCGATGTACACCACGCCGGCGCTGGCCGACGACGTGGCTGATCTTGCACGGGTCTTCCAGCTTCCCAAGATCAACCTCTACGGCATTTCCTACGGCACGCGCTGGGCGCTCGAAGTGATGCGACGGCACCCGGGCATCGTGCGCTCGGCTGTGCTCGACGGCGTCTACCCGCCGCAGGTCAACGGCGAGCAGAATGAGCCCGAAATCGTGCGCTCGGTGTTCGAGCAGCTCTTTGCCGATTGCGCCTCCGATGCCTTCTGCAAGAAGCGCCACCCCGAATTCAGCACCTCGTTGAAGGCCATCATTGATGAGGCAATGACCAAGCCCCTCACGCTTACCTTGCAGCTCGACGACGGCACCCAGACGGTGAAGATGGATGGCACCAAGATCCTGATGGTGCTGTTGCACATGATGCGGGAAGGGGAAGCGGCGCTGGTGCCCGAGGCGGTCGCGGCGATCAAGCGCGGCGAGCTGAAGCTCTTCAAGCAGTTCGCCGAGGATTTCGAGAACAGCGACGGCGGCCTGCTCGAGGAGAACGCCCAGCAATTCGGCGGCTTGTTCAACACCATCGAATGCCGCGAAAGCTGGTCGGCCGTGGACCTCGCGGCGCGCGAGAAGTCGATCCTGATCGGCGGCATCTACGGCTTGAGCGCCAAGGCCAGCAAGCTGCCGGTATATTGTCCGGTATGGCATGTGCCGCCAGCACCACCGTCGGAGCGCAAGCCGGTGCGCGCCGACATCCCGACATTGCTGCTGAGCGGCGGCTACGACTGGCTGACGCCGCCGTCATGGGGCAAGTCGGCCGCGCAATCGCTTTCGGTGTCGCGGCACGTAGTGTTCAAGAACCAGGGACACGGCGTCAGCAGCCAAGATCCCTGCGCCGCCCGTCTGCGCGACGAGTTCCTCGTCACGCCCGATCCGCGCGGCGTTCCGGCCTGTCAGACCAACGTCCCGCTCGACTTCGTGGCGGCAGCGGACCGGGCCAAATCGGTTCCCTGATCTTCCGTTGCGCCCCCCGGCATCGGCCGCCGGTGATGGAAATCGGCTGACGCACCGTCGGGGGCTTTCACGCCCTGCCGTGCGAGCAGGGTGGGCGGGCATGGGCTGGCGCTATTGATTTGAGTCAGGACAGGCTGCCAGCGGCTGTGCTCAAATATTCATAATGTACATAAAAAGTTGGTGGAAATGAGCACGCAGGAGCCCAGCGTCGTCTCGTTCATCGAGCGCCCGACTTTCCGCGATCTCTTCACGCCCAAGCTGGTCACCATTCTGCGCGAGGGCTACGGGCTCGCGTCTTTGCGCGCCGATGCACTTGCTGGCCTGACCGTGGCCATTGTCGCGCTGCCGCTGTCGATGGCGATCGCGATCGCTTCGGGCGCAACGCCTGAGCGCGGCCTCTACGCCGCGATCGTCGGCGGCTTCTTCGTCTCGGCCCTGGGTGGCAGCCGCTTTCAGATCGGCGGTCCGGCCGGCGCGTTCATCGTGCTGGTGGCATCGGCGGTCGAGCGACATGGCATCGACGGTGTACTACTGGCGACCTTGATGGCCGGCGGCCTTCTGACGATCGCCGGATTCCTGCGCATTGGAACCTACATCAAATTCATTCCCTACCCGGTGACGGTCGGATTCACCGCGGGCATCGCCGTCATCATCTTCGCCAGCCAGATCAAGGATCTGCTCGGCCTCACGCTTTCGGGCAAGGAGCCGGGCGAACTGGTTGCCAAGCTCGATGCCCTGACGGGCGCCTTCGGCACCTACAATCCGACGGCAATTGCGCTCGCGGCGCTGACCATCGGCTTGATCGTCGGTCTCAAGAGACTACGCCCGCACTGGCCCGGCATGCTGATCGCGGTCGTGCTCACGGCACTGGCGACCGGACTGCTCGGCCTCCCGGTCGAGACGATCGGCACGCGCTTTGGCGGATTGCCTTCGACCATCCCGCTGCCGCACCTGCCGACCCTCTCCCTCGAAAAGGTCCGGGCCGTGCTGCCGGACGCCATAGCTTTCGCGTTGCTCGGTGCCATTGAGTCGCTGCTGTCGGCCGTGGTTGCCGACGGCATGACCGGCCGTCGCCACCGATCGAATTGCGAACTGGTGGCGCAGGGGGTGGCGAATATCGCTTCCGGTCTGTGCGGTGGCCTCTGCGTCACTGGCACGATTGCGCGGACGGCGACCAATGTGCGCGCCGGCGCCCGTGGCCCGGTCGCCGGAATGCTGCATGCGGTTTTCCTGTTGATGTTCATCCTGCTGGCCGCCCCATTGGCCAGCTACATCCCGCTTGCGGCCCTTGCCGGCATCCTGGTGACGGTGGCTTGGAACATGGCCGAGAAGCACGAGTTTCTTACCTTGATCAAAAGCTCGCGCGGCGACGCCGTCGTACTTTTGGCGACGTTCCTGCTCACCATCTTCCGCGACCTCACCGAAGGCATCATCGTGGGCTTCGCCTTGGGCGCGGTGCTGTTCATCAATCGCATGGCGACTGCAACGGGCATCGAGGAGCATGCGCCCCTGGTTCAGGCCGATCGCGCCGATGCGACCAATGGCGGACGCACGCCGTACGATCCGGCGTTGGCGACCGATTCAGCCGTGGTTGTCTATCGCCTGAGCGGCGCGTTCTTCTTCGGCACCGCCTCGACCGTGGGGGCGGTGCTCGATCGCATCGCCGACCAGCGCAAGGCTTTCGTGATCGACTTCACGGCCGTGCCGTTCGTCGATTCGACCGCGGCCAACGTGATTGCCGGCACCGCCCGCAAGGCCCAACGCCATGGTGTGCGGTTGTTCATCACCGGCGCCTCGGTGGCGTCGCGTCGAACGCTACTGGCCGCCGGCGCCCGCGAACCCGAGGTCCGCTATCGCCCGACCATCCAGGATGCCGTAAGTGAGGCTCACGGCGGGTAGGGCACGATCTCGCGCTCCCCGTTGGATTCCGGCTGGGTGCGGGGCAGTCTAGGCGGCGCGGCCCTGCTGGCTGGTGAAGTAGGCGGCCTTGCGGGCGCGCATGATCTCGCCGAGCGGCCGATGGTCGGCTAGTCCGCTCCACGGATCGAATTTTGCCTTTTCTGCCGTTTCGGCCACGCTTACGTCCAGTCCCAGGGTCAGACGGGCCACAGTGACGACCGGCGTTTCGCTGTCGGGCCAGACCTTGGTCGCATCCTCGATCGGAGTCGTTGCTTCATCGACGAAGAACTGAAGCTCGAGATCGTAGGCGATCGACCCGACGGCGAGCCGCTCGCGCATGTCCTCCGCGATGTCCTTGGAGCGAGCAGTTGGTGGCGGATTGCCGACAGGCTTCAGGCGCACCCTGACGGCATAGGGGCCGCAGGCTACCGGAACCACGGTATTGAACCGTTCGACGGCAAATCCGTTGAACTTCTTGCCGAAGGTCGCGATCAGCTCGCGGAAACGGCGGAAGCCGCCCGCAAGGCCGTGCTTCTTGAACAGCGACAGGATCGCCGGCAGCGGGCCCGGGATCGACGCTTCAATGAAATCGACGAACTCGCGGCTGTCCGGCGTCGGCATGTGGTCCTGATTGATCATCAGGAAATCCTGGTGGTCGGCGGTGCCGCCCATCGCGCCGGGGCCGGACACGTCGAACACCTTCAGTGCGAAGCCGCGAATGTCGGGAATTTTGTTGGCTTGCATCTCTGGACCGCCGTTGCTGAGCCGGACCAGCGCGCGATGTCGACCAGGCGTCGCGAAAAGCCCGTGACGGGCGTGCATGGGGAGCCCGTCCAGCACGTCCAGCGTCGCGGTGGTGGCGAGGAGCTGCTTGCGATGGAGGCCGCGCCCGGGCCCGTATTTGGCCGATCGCCTCTTCTGCAACTCGCCGATGATCCTGGCGGTGCGTGCGAAGTGCGTTTCCTCGTCCGGCGCAATCCGCTCGCGCCAGCCGGTGCTCGGCTGCTTCATGTTGTCCCCCTGTTCGGGGGTACTTTAGTCCTTCGCCGCGAGGCTGCGGAACAGGGCGTCGCTGCGGTCGTCGGCCGGAAAGAAGCACTCGATGCGCACCTCCTGCAGGGTGACGTCCTGCGGTGTGCCGAGCGTGGCGATGGTGGTGAACACCGACAGCGCCCTGCCTCCCACCAGATAATCGACTGTCAGCACCGGGGATGGCCGGTCCTCGAAGCGGACCTTGCGGAAAGATGCCGGCACGTCGGGGAAGGCCATGATCTCCTCGATGAAGGTCAGCGCCTTGGGCTCGCCGCCATCGGCCAGGATCTCGGCATAGGTGGTCGAAATCAGATAGCGCGCGACCTCTTCCCAATTGGAAATCTTGGAGCGCAGGGCCCTGGGGTCGAGCAGCCAACGCAACAGATTGGGTGCCTTTCCCGGCGGCGGAGGCGGCGGCGGGCCTTCGAACAGGAACACCGTGAAGGCGTTGGCCGCATCGTTGGCCTGCAGCAGGTTCCACAGCCTGTCGATCACGACCGCCGGATAGGGCTCCTGTTGCTTCAGCATGCGCTCGATCGCCTGACGCACCGGCGTGAGTTCGGGCGCGGCAAGGTTGGTCTCGCGATAGACGGGGGCGAAGCCCGCGGCCAGCAGCATGGCGTTGCGCTGGCGCAGCGGCACGTCCAGGGCCGAGGTGAGCTGCACCACCATCTCGCGGCTCGGCCGGGCACGGCCCGATTCCAGGAAACTGACATGGCGCTGGGAAACGCCTGATTGGAGCGCGAGTGCCAGCTGGCTGGCGCCGCGGCGGCGGCGCCAGGCTCGCAGCATCGGGCCGAACAGGTCTGGTTGGCTCGGAGAAACGACGGAAGGCGTGCTCATGCCGTCGAAGCTAGCACCGGTCCAGCGGCCTGCCGATTACCTCTTCCGTAATTGAGAGCCTCGCGCCGGCGGGCCAAATCTGGGGCGCACGCTCAACCCGAGGAGGACGTCATGATTACTTCATCCGACCGCCTGCTGCGCCGTACCCTGTGGGGCAACGCGGCATTTTCCGCAGTTTCCGGGGCCATCCTGGCCGCCTTCGCCGCTCCCTTCGCCGCCGTGGCCGCGCACGAGCCGGTTGCCGTGGCCGGCGTCGACCTCGCCCTCGTGTTCGAGGTGCTGGGACTGGGCGTGATCCTGTTCGGCGCCCTCTGTGCCTTCGTCGCTTCGCGCAATCCGTTGCCAAGCGGTCTGGCTCGCCTGGTGTTCGCCGCCGACATCGCCTGGGTGCTGGGCAGCGCCGTGGTCCTGCTTCTGCCGGCATCCTGGACGATGGCCGGTGTGGCCGGGATCGCGGTGGTCGCACTGGTCGTGGCCGACCTCGCAATTCTGGAGTATCTCGGCCTGCGCCGGCTCGACGCGGCCCGCTGAGGAGAAATCGAAATGGACAAGACCCAGTTCCTGAACGATCACCAATTGCCTTTCGCCAAGGTGCTGGGGCTGAAATTCGTGGCTGCGAGCGAAACCGGCGTGAAGGCCGAAATGGTGGTCAAACCCGAGCTCTGCACGCGGCCCGACATCCTGCATGGCGGTGCGGTCATGGCCTTTGCTGATACGCTCGGCGCGGCCGCGACCGTGCTGAACCTGAAGGAAGGCCAGGGCACGACGACGATCGAGAGCAAGACCAACTTCGTGGGTCCCGCCCCGGTCGGCACCACCATCATCGGCGAAGCCACGCCGGTTCATCGTGGCCGGCGGACCCAGGTCTGGACCACGCGCATCACGACGGCCGAGGGCAAGCTGGTCGCCGTCGTCACCCAGACGCAGATGGTGCTGTAGCCGGCGTTGGCCGGCGCAGGGCGCCTAGCGCACCAGTGCCGGAATGAAGGCGCGCAAGGCGCGATCGGCGTCGGCTGAGGTCTGATTGAGCGACTGGGCCCAGTCGATCCTCACCTTCAGGAAATGGTCGTGATACCCGGTCATCATCAGCTTGCTGAAGACGCGTCCTTGCTGGGCTGCCGCGCTGTAGACGACGCAGCGAAAGGCGATCGAGCCGAAGGTGCAGGCCGCGGGACCGACGGCTTCTCGAACCCGGTGTAGCCATCGCTCTTGGCCGACGTCCCGGGATGAACCGGTGGAGCCGCGCCTCCTGGCAACTGCTGCGAGGCCGCCGGGACGATCGAGGCCAGCAGAACGAGCAGGAACGCGACCAGCCTAGACATCGAGGTTGGCCACCTTCAGTGCGTTTTCCTGGATGAATTCGCGGCGCGGTTCGACGACATCGCCCATCAGGGTCGAAAAGATCTCGTCCGCCTCGTCGGCGTGGTTGATCTTGACCTGCAGCAAGGTGCGCGCCTCCGGATCGAGCGTCGTTTCCCAGAGTTGATCGGGGTTCATCTCGCCCAGACCTTTGTAGCGCTGGATCGTGACGCCTTTGCGGCCGGCTTCGAGCACGGCGGCAAACAGGCCGGTCGGTGACGTGATCGGCGTTTCCTTGTCCTTCACGACGAAAACGCCCGGCTTCATGTAAACGGCCTGCAGCGCATCCGCCAGCGCGTCGAGCCGGCGTGCCTCGGCGCTCTTGATCAGTGGGCCGTCGATCACATGACGCTCCTGCACACCGCGCAGGCGGCGTACGAAGGCAAGGCCGCCGTCCGTCATCGGCTCGCCGGCCCAGCCGCGCTCAAGCGGAGAGTTCACGGCGTTGAGACGGCGGGCGATATAATCGGCCGTCTGGCGGGCGAGTTCGGCGTCCGCGAGAACGTCGGGCTTGAAGGCGCCGGCGATCGCGGCCTGCTCGATCACCGCCTGGCTTGTCACGCGGCGCGACAGTGACAGCGGCTTGACCAGGTTGGCGACCGAACGGGCGATATCGACGGTTTGGCGCAGGTCGGCGCCGGCCTGGACCGAGCCGTCGCCCAACCTGAACGAGGCGCCCTCAAGGCCGCTCTCGATCAGATGGTCGTCGAGCGCGCGCTCGTCCTTGAGGTAGATCGCCGACTTGCCTTTGGCCGCTTTGAACAGCGGCGGCTGGGCGATGTAGAGATGGCCCGAATCGATCAACGAGCGCATCTGGCGATAGAAAAAGGTCATCAACAGGGTGCGGATGTGGGACCCGTCGACGTCGGCGTCCGTCATGATGATGATCTTGTGGTAGCGCAGCTTCCCCTGGTCGAAATCGTCGTGACCGATTCCGGTGCCCAGTGCCGTGATCAGCGTGCCTATCTCCTGCGAGCTGAGCATCTTGTCGAATCGCGCACGCTCGACGTTCAGGATCTTGCCGCGCAACGGCAGGATCGCCTGGTTGGCGCGGTTACGGCCCTGCTTGGCCGAACCGCCGGCCGAATCGCCCTCGACGATGAAGAGCTCGCTCAGGGCCGGGTCGCGTTCCTGGCAGTCGGCGAGCTTACCGGGCAGCGAGGAAACGTCGAGCGCACCCTTTCGCCGGGTGAGTTCGCGGGCCTTGCGGGCGGCCTCGCGTGCGGCGGCCGCCTCGACGACCTTGGTGAGGATCTTGCGCGTCTCCGAGGGATGCTCCTCGAACCACTGGCCGAGCTTGTCGCCGACCACCGATTCGACCACCGGGCGGACCTCGGACGACACCAGTTTGTCCTTGGTTTGCGAGGAGAATTTCGGATCGGGCACCTTGACCGACAGCACACAGGTCAGTCCTTCGCGCATGTCGTCGCCGGTCAGCGAGACCTTCTCCTTCTTGGAGATGCCGCCTTCGTCGGCGTACTTGTTCAGCGTGCGCGTAAGCGCGCCGCGGAATCCGGCGAGATGGGTGCCGCCATCGCGCTGCGGGATGTTGTTGGTGAAGCACAGCATCGTCTCGTGATAGCTGTCGTTCCACTGCATCGCGACTTCGACCGAGATACCGTCCTTCTCTCCGCGAATCGAGACCGGCGGGTCGTGAAGAACGGTCTTGTTGCGATCGAGGTACTTGGCGAAGGCCTCGACGCCACCCTCGTAGAACAACTCCGAGACCTTGGGCTCTGCGCCTCGCTCGTCCGAGAGCACGATACGGACTCCCGAGTTCAGGAACGCCAGCTCGCGCAACCGATGCTCCAGCGTCGAGAAATCGAATTCTGTCTTGGTGAAGGTTTCGGTCGACGGCAGGAAGGTCACCTCGGTGCCGCGCTTGCCCTCTGGGGCGTCGCCCACGAGCACGAGATCCTTTTCCGGATCACCGTGGTGAAAGCGCAGGAAGTATTCCTTGCCATTGCGCCAGATGCGCAGGTCGAGCTGGGAGCTCAGCGCATTGACCACGGCAGCGCCGACGCCGTGCAGTCCGCCGGATACCTTGTAGGAGTTCTGGTCGAATTTTCCGCCGGCATGAAGCTGCGTGAAGATCACGTTCGCGGCAGAAATTCCCTCTTCCTTGTGGATGTCGACCGGCACGCCGCGACCGTTGTCGCGCACCGTGGCCGAGCCGTCGCCGTGCAGGATGACCTCGACCCGATCGCAATAGCCCGCCAGAGATTCGTCGATCGCATTGTCGACGATCTCGTAGACCATGTGATGCAAGCCGGTGCCGTCGTCGGTGTCGCCGATATACATGCCGGGGCGCTTGCGGACGGCCTCCAGGCCGCGCAGCACCTTGATCGAGTCGGCATCGTAGTCTTCGCCATTGCCGGCGGTTTCGCGATTCAGTTCATTCTCGCTCATCGTTCTCGTCCTGAAAAAGTTCAGTGCGCCGCGATCGATCCGTCGGTGACGTGCAACACCTGCGCACGGCCGGCGAGCGGCTTGAAAAGCTCGGCGTCAGTGCCGGTCATCCAGCTCTGCGCGCCCAGCGCGACCACCTCGTCGAACAGCGCCACGCGCCGTTCGGCATCGAGGTGGGCCGCAATCTCGTCGAGCAGCAGCAACGGCGGCCGACCCCGCGACATCGCAACCAGCCGCGCATGGGCGAGGGCGATCGACACCAGGATTGCCTTCTGCTGGCCGGTAGAGCCCTCGGCAGCGGGCAGGTCGAGATCGAGATGCCGGACCGCAAGGTCGCTGCGATGCGGCCCCATAGATGTGGTGCCGGATTCGGCATCGCGCAAGCGCGCGGCCGCCAGTCCGGCCCGCAGCCTGTCCTCGGCATCGATGGCGGCCATGGTGGCGATCCAACCGTCGATCTCGCCGGTCATGGCGAGTGCCGCGCGCGGGAAGGGGCCAACGCCCAGCCGGGCAGCGGCATCGAGGCGCTGAACGGTATCCGCGCGATTGGCGGCCAGCGCCACGCCGTGGCGGGCCATGGTGTCTTCCAGTGCGGCGAACCAGTGCGGATCGCGATTGCCTTCGCCCAGTAGTCGGGCGCGCTGGCGCAGCGCGTTTTCGTAGGCCGCGACATCGCCTGCATGCTCGGGGTGCAGGGCAGTCACCAGCCGGTCGAGGAAGCGGCGCCGTTCGCCCGGCCCGTCGAGGAAAAGTCGATCGAGCTGCGGCGTCAGCCAGACCACGGCAACATGCTGGCCGAGCGCGGTCTGGCTTTGTGCCGGCCGGCCGTCGATACGTACGACCCTGCGCGGCAGACCGCCTTCGCTCCTGGGCGGCTCGAGGCCGGTGCCGATGGCCAGACGGCCGTCAGGGGTGTCGAGTGTGGCGGCCACTGCCCAGCTCGCGGCCGGCTCGGCCGGGCGGGCGCGATGACAGGCCTCGTTG
The DNA here is from genome assembly GCA_964480235.1 of uncultured Reyranella sp. GTDB lineage: Bacteria > Pseudomonadota > Alphaproteobacteria > Reyranellales > Reyranellaceae > Reyranella. The sequence goes on from CAYZQZ010000046.1 coordinate 15,423, forward strand.
AGGCGGGCACGACGCAGGCCGCGGCCGGGGGCCAAGAAGGACAGCGCCTCCAGGAGGTTGGTCTTGCCGGCTCCATTGGCGCCGACCAGCACGACCGGCGGGGCGTCGCAGTCCAGCCGGAGCTGGCGATAGTTGCGGAAATCGGTCAGGCGCAGCTGGCGCACGGCGAAGAGCGCCGGCGCTGCGCCGGTTACGGCGTCGGGAGGATAGGCAAAGATGCTGATGTCCGGCGCGGTCATACCCGCATCGGCATGAGCACGTAGAGAGCGCTTTCGTCGGCGCCGTCACGCACCAGGGTGGGCGATCCGGCATCGGCCATCAGGAAACG